>CAZDCN010000125.1:0-6276 GCA_964503945.1 uncultured Caldilineales bacterium | reverse complement strand
ATGCGTAAAACGTAAAACGTGAGGCGCTTACGCATGACGCATGACGCATTACGCAATTGGCCGCCCGCGCCAGGTTGGCCTGCACATTTTCGTCATTATTGGCGTGCAAACGCTCATGATACCTGCTTCGTAAATAGGCCTCTGCCACGTCATTCTGAGGGAGCGAAGCGACCGAAGGGTCTAGCGTAGCGCCCCCAGGCGCTCGCTTCGCTCGCTAGATGCTTCGCTCCCTTCGGTCGCTCAGCATGACGTAGACGAAATTTTCGTCATTATTGGCGTGCAAGCGCTCATGATACCTGCTTTGAAAATAAGCGTTTCCACCTCCGGGAGGCGGAGACGGAGCCGGATTTGACTTGCGAGCATTCGATCAGCGGCCTAGTTCGTCGGTCTTAGGCAGCGCGCCTCCACCTCCCGGAGGTGTAAGCCAAAAAGGATCCGCGGCAATCCGCGTTGCGAAGCATCTGCGTCATCTGCGTTCCCATTTTCATCAGCAGTCACCAATTTATTCTCTGGAGAACATGCTATGCATCTTGAAGACCAGTTCGAGGAATGGCAGAAGAACAGTTTGTTTCAAATGAAAACCGCTGAGGATTGGAAGCCCGTCTGGTTGGGGGTGGGCCTGCTAGCCTTCATCATCGGACTCACTTTTCTCAAATACTGTTCTGAAAATAAAAAGAACACGGATGAACACGGAAAAACACGGATAATTTGTTAAAAAATCTGTGTCCGAAGGCCGTGCAAATCCGTGTCCTCATTTTCATCGGTATCGGCGGGCGGCAGCCCGTGGCGCCTATCTGGACGAAAAGAGAGCGACCATGTAGGCGCAGGGCCGCGGCTGCCCCAACCACCTCCCTATGAAAAACCCAACCCAACTCCTCCGAGCGTTGTTGCTGATTTTCATCGCAGCGGCGTTGATCCTGCCGGCCATCCCGATGTCGGTCCGCGCTCAGACCGATGATACACCCGACGCGCCTGTGAAACGGGTGCAGATCATCGACGGGGAAATCCCTTTTCGCGGGTATGGCCAGGTGTATCTTGTCGAGGGGTTGAAGGCTGGCGACACGCTTTACGTCCTGGCCGAGCCGGTCACAGGCAATCTGGACCCGCTGCTGGGGCTGGTGCGCGCGGACGCCGATGTCTTGGCCATCAACCAGGCGTTCAACGAAACCATCGGTCAGGCGGTGTCCGAAGGCCGCGATCCTTTGTCTGTCTTGCCCGATTTCGCCGATGGGCATTTCCTGGTTTGGGATGACGACAGCGGGCCCGGATACAGCGCGGTTTTCGAATATCCCATCCCCGACGATGGGGATTACCAGCTGCTCATCTATCCCAACCCGGCGTTGGCCAATTGGGGGAGATTCCGCATGACCGTGGGCGTCAATGCGCCCGAGGCGGTGACAGGCGAGGCGAAGCCCACGGGCGATGCGTTTGTGTCGGAGGTGAATATCTCCCCGCCCCTGCAGGCGGTTCAGGAAATCACGGGGACTGTACGCGCGGAAAACGGGGCGCAGTTCAATCTTCGCCCCCTGAAAAAGGGGGATAAGGTTTACGCCTACGCCGAGCCCCTCTCAGGAACCCTGCCCCTGCTGGTGAAACTCGTCGACTATGGCGGCAAGCCCCGGGCGTTGGGGTTCGACCAGGAGGGGACGGGACCGGTTACGTTAGCCTACACCATGACGGAAGAAGCCACGAATTATGCATTGCAGGTGCAAGCGCTGGACGCCGAGGCCCGCGGCGAGTTCCGCCTCCTGATGGGGATCAACGCGGCCGACACGCTTACGGGCCAGGCCCAACCCACGCCCGGTCGGGCCGTGTTGCAGGAGCCCATCAAGGTCAAAATCGGCGTGCGCATGGACCAGATCACGGGCGTGGACCAGAAGGCGGAAAACTTCGGCGCGGTGAATACGCTGCGGATGGAATGGCAGGATCCCCGGCTGGCTTTCGATCCCGCGAAATGCAATTGTAAAGCGCAGTCGCTGACGCTGAGCCAGTTCGCCAAATTCGCCAACGACCGGGGCGCGACCTGGCCCGAATTCGTCTATTTCAACCAGCAAGGACGCCGCGATATCCAGAGCAACCTGGTGATCGTGTTCAGCGATGGTCGGGCCATTTACAATGAACGCTCTTCGGTCACCCTGCAAGCGCCCGACTTCGACTTCCGCCTGTATCCCTTCGATCTCCAGCGCTTCTACATCCGCATTCGCATGATCTTTCCCGAACGCCTTTACGTCTTCGAGGAATTGCCGGGATTTTCGGGCGTAGGAACGCAGTTGGGCGAAGAGGAATGGGTGATCCAGGACCAATGGACCGAGATCGAGACGGTGGAGACGGAGTCGCAGTTCAGTTTCGGATTTACCGCCAATCGCAATCTCATGTATTACGTGGTTCGCATCTTCATCCCCGTTTTGCTCATCATCATCGTCTCCTGGTTCACCTTCTTCCTGAAGGATTACAGCAAGCGGGTGGATGTGGCCAGCGCCAATCTGCTGATCTTCGTGGCGTTCAACTTCACCATCTCCGATGCTTTGCCCCACTTGGGCTACGCTACCGTGCTCGATCTCGTTCTGGTGACCACGTTTGTGATCACGGGCGTTGTGGTGGTCTTCAATGTATGGCTGAAGCGCCTGGAGGTGACCCAGAAGGAATCCATCGCCCAAACCATCGACAAATACAGCATCTGGCTCTACCCCTTGCTCTATTTCGCTGCATTCGCCATCGTCTCTTTCCTCTTTGTGCGGTGACGCCGTTGGCGGGAGAGCGCCCGGAGTTTCAGCTCCGGACTATGAAACGACGCCGGGTGAACCCGGCTTTTGCTGGGCGCGTGGCCACAGCCCCGCTCAAGGGGAGCGCGGTTGCTGGCCCGCAGATTCACCTGCGGTGAACTTACATGATCCTCCGACCAGGCTGCTCCGGCCTCGCGCGGCAACGCGCTTGCTCGTCGGGGCGAGATGGTGTAGGATGCCCCCATGAAGAAAATCTCAAGGCGCTTTCGACATCGCCCGGTTTTCCTGGCGATGTCTTTTTTCATCGCCCTTCTGTGGCTGGCCGGATGCGGCAAAAAGGACGCGCCTTTGCCAACGCCTCACCCCACCTGGACGCCCACCGCGATTCTGGCGGCTGCAACCGCGACCACGCCGCCGCCCACCGTGACGCCCATGGCGGCAACGTCGCCCCACACCCTCTACCTGCCCATCCTTCGTCATCCCGGGCGGGTGGCGCTCACCTCGCCCCTGCCTTCGCCCACGCGGCCGTCCCTTCCCTTGCCCACCCCCACGCCCACGGCCACGCCCTTCCCGCCGGGCCCGCCCACCAAACTGGGCGTGTTCGTGGGCCGCAACGATCCCCAGCTTTTCGATCTGCTGAGCACGGGCAACCTGGCCGTGGTCAAAACCCTGGAATACGACCCCAACTTCGTGGCCGAGATCAAGCGCGTCGATCCCGACGTCTTTCTGGTCGCCCGCTACACCCCGCTGCCCCATCCCGATTTCAACAATTGGGACCCCATCGCGGAGGCGCGCAAATTCGCGGAGCTCATCCTGCCCATCGCCACTGAATCGCGGCGCCTGGCCGCTATCGACTGCTGGGAGTCTTTCAACGAGCCGGCCATCGCCACCGAGGCGCAGATGGCCAGCTATGCCCGGTTCGAGGCGGAACGCACCCGGTTGCTGGCTCAGGCCGGGGTGCGATCCTGCATCGGCAACTTCAGCACAGGCCAACCCCCCCTCGAATTGTGGCCCGCGTTCTTCCCCGCGCTGGAAGCCGCGCAGCAGGCGGGCGGGTATCTTGCCCTGCATGAGTACTCCGCCCCCTACCTGTGGTTCGGCAGCGGCGCGCACCAGCTCAATCCCCAGGCCGATGAAGGGGATGAAGGTTGGCTAACCTTGCGCTATCGAAAGGCGTACCGGCAGTATCTCCAACCCGCGGGGTTGGACATTCCCCTGGTGATTACTGAAACCGGCGTCGATGGGCTGGTGGGGAATCGCCCCGGGCCCGGCGAGGCCCGCGGCTGGCAGGATTTCGGCGCGTTCTGGCAGGCCGAAGGCGCGGTCAACAATTCGGTGTTCGGATTTTACATGGAGCAGTTGGCCTGGTACGACGCGGAGCTGCAGAAAGATGATTACGTCATCGGCGCGGCCATCTTCGCGCTGGCGGCTCCCACAGGCTGGCTCAGCTATGAGATCGGCGGGCCCTGGCTGGCCATTTTCAAACAGTACCTCGCCGTTCATCCCCCGGGATGACCGTCCCCCTCAACCTCACAGGTTCTCCCCGCGCCTTGCCTCCCCCCGCGGCATCCCGCTCCCACAGCCATCTCCCTCCCGGAAACGCTTTCCTGGGAACCTGTCAGGTTAAGCACAAAAAGCCAGGCCCGTGAAAGCACGGACCTGGCTTAGAGCAGGAGGCTCGAAAATGACCGTCGTTATTGCGCCTGCGCGGCTGCCGCCCGATTGACCAGCCGGGTCAATCGCGACTTGCGGCGCGCGGCGTTATTCTTGTGAATGACGCCTTTCTCCGCGGCCTTGTCCAGGCGCTTAATGGTGATGGCAAGCCATTCCTGGGCGGTCTCGATGTCGCCCGCTTCCACGGCCATGCGCACGCGCTTCGTGCCTTTGCGGATGCCGCCCTTGACCTGGCGGTTGCGCTCGCGGCGCTTGAGGCTTTGACGATGTCGTTTCAGTGCAGATTTGTGCGTAGCCAACCTTAATCCTCCGGTTTTCTGGCAAAGAAATACCCGCCGAGTTACACCCGTCGGGTGACGTTTGTTTTCAGTGACAACAGCTAATTATAGGACAACAGAATGGATTTTGCCAAATCGGACAGGCGCGTCGGCGAACGCGCCTAATCTTTCCGAATCACCGTCTCCTTCATCGACTCCTCGATGTAGGGATAAGCGAACCACACCAACCCCACGCCGAACAGACCGCCCGTGATCACCCGCAGCGCCCAAGAGCTCTCCCGCAATCCCGCCAACTGGGTGAGGCCATCCAGCGCCATGGGCAGAGCAAAAAGCAACAGATAACGGGCCTTGAGCTTGGGAAGATGGCCCCGCATCAGGGCGAAGAGGAGGCCCATCAGAAACATGCTGCCGTAGATGGCGACATCCCGTTGGCAGATGGCCACTTTGTAGCCGTGGTCAGGGTCGCCGATGTAGTTGCGACGGACGAAGATGTTCTCGCTGTCCGCGACGCCGTCCGCGGGCAGCTCGGCGCGGGTGTAGACGGGCCGGTCGCCGAAGAGAAAGAAGGAGCGCTCGGGCAGTTGATGGCAGGCGGGGCGATAGATGGTGTAGATGACTTTCGCGGGCGTTTCCGCGCCCGCCTCCATCAAAACGGGCGCCAGCAAGGGCAGCCCCACATACAAAAGGAAAAGGATGTTCAGCGCCGCCACCCAATGCCGCACAAACCCCTCGATCCCAGCATGGACCCATCCTTCGAGCTTCAGTGCGAAGGATGGTTTGCTGGCCTGCACGCGTTGATCGAGGGGTCGGTCATCCATGTCAGGGCATGATCTTTTTCAGATTCAACGCCAACTGATCCTCGGGCAGATAACCCACCCAGCGCATCCGAATGATCCCATCTTTGTCGATGAAGAAGGAGGTGGGGAAGGAGTCGGTGCGGTAGAGCCGGGTGACCTCCTGGCGTTGGTCCAGGATCACGGGCATGGTCATGTTGTATTCCGCCACAAACGCGTCCACGGCTTCGGCAGGCTCGGCCACGTCCACCTCCAGGATCATGAGTCCCTCATCCTTGTAGGTTTCATAGGCTTTCACCAGGCCCGGCATCTCCCGACGGCAGGGCGGGCACCATGTGGCCCAGAAATTGACGATCACGGGCCGGCCTTGGAAATCGGTCAGGGTGTAGGTCGTGCCGTTGGGATAGCGGAATGCGAAATTGGGCGCGGGCTTGCCTTCAACCGGAGCCGTCCCCTTGTTGCGCGCGCCCGCCAGGGTGGCCACCGCCAGCTCCGAGGGGATGTTGCTGGTGTCCGCCGGGGTGGCGCTGTTGGCTCCATTTTGGAGCATCAGCACGCCCGCGGCCGCCAGCAACACGACGCCCGCCACCAGCAAGCCGATGAAAAGGTTACGATTGGCGTTGGATGGCTTGGAGGATTTGTAATGTTTTTTCGCTGCTTTGGTTTTTTTACTCATGATGGACAGGGAATTGTGGGATGGAGGATTAAGCACAGGCGACACGGGCCACTGCCCGCCGATGCCGATGAAAATTTCACGCAAAGACGCCAAAAACGCCAAGATTTTCTTTGCTTCTTTCTTCCTTTGCG
>CAZDCN010000124.1:0-6295 GCA_964503945.1 uncultured Caldilineales bacterium | reverse complement strand
AGTTGGAAGCGTCCATGCATCGACACCCGGCGATGAATCGCCGGGCTACAAAACAGCGCCGGATGAAATCCGGCTTAGCCCCGAATAGGACGCAACCTTGTGATACAATGCTCCCATGACTCCTAACGCCACGCCCACCGAAACCCATCCTCTGGCGGAACTCAACGCGGTCCTGCGCGCCATCAGCCGCGTGGGCGAACGCCCCGGCCGGGGTCATGAAGCCGCGCGGGCCGAACTGGCCGCGGCCATCGCCCGATTGCTGCCCGAAGACGCCCGCGTCGCCATCCTCCCCGCGCGGCAGGCTCCCCCAAACGCAGTCGCCTATCCCCTCACGGATGACTTCGTTCTGAGCGTGGAACTCGCTGCGGGCGACGCGCTCGCGCCCGAACAGCAGGCCATGCTGGAAAACGCGGCCATCCACGCCAGCGCCATCCTGGCCCGGGTGCAGGACGCAGCCCGGATGCAGCAAAGTCTGCAGCGTAAGGAGGAGGAGCTGGCCCGCCTCCGTCGCGCGGACATGCTCATCTCCTCCCGCCTGGACTTGCAGGAGACCCTGGAAAGCATTTTGCAGATGGCCCTGGAGGTGACAGGCGCGCGCTATGGCATCTTCCGCCTGGTGGACGAAACCCGCCAGCGACTGGTCACCCGCGCCTTCGCGGGGGAAGACCTGGGCCATCCCGCCACCGAGGCGTTGCCCCTGGATGAAACCAGCATCACGGGCATGGCCGCGGTGCAGCGCAAAACCCTGTGCATCGCGGACGTACAGGCCCCGCCCTGGTCCCGGCTCTACTATCCCCTGGACTACGCCTCGCCCATGCGGTCGGAGCTGGTCGCCCCCCTCATCGCCGCGGGGGGACGGCTGGAGGGCGTGCTCAATCTGGAGAGCCCAAACGTGGGCGCGTTCAGCGATGACGACGCGCTCTTGCTCCAGTCTTTCGCCATTCAGGCCGTCATCGCCATCCAGGAGGCCCGGCTGCTGGACGCGTTGCAGGACCTCTCCGCCCGGTTGCTGACCGACCCGCCCGAGGTCATCTACGGCCGCGTGGTGCACCTGGCCCGCGAGCTGCTGGGCGCGCCCGCCGCGGGCCTGTGGACATGCGACGATGGTCGCTATCGCTTGCAGATTCGCCAACCCGAGCAGACCCCCATTCCCGACGCGCTTACCGCGGCCTTGGCCCGCGCGGCCGCGCCTGAACGCATCCCCCTGCCCCAAGGCGAAGCCCTCATCGCGCCCATGATCGATGGTGAAAGCGCACGGACCACGGGCGCGTTGGTCGCGTGGGGCGATTCCAACGCCCGGTTCGTCCCCTCCGATTGGGATAAGAAGGTGCTGGCCCTGCTGGCCCGGCACGCGGCCCTGGCCGCGGACAACGCCCGTCGACAGGAAGCCCTGCGCCGGGCCCGGGAACAGCAGGCCGCGGCCGAGACCTTCGCGGCCATGGGCGACATCGCGGCCAACCTGCTGCATCGGCTCAACAACAAGCTGGGCCTCATCCCCGTGCGCATCGAGGGCGTCGAAGACAAAAGCGCGGCCGCGCTGGCCGCCGACCCCTACCTGGCCCGCAATCTGGAGGCCATCCGGGCCAGCGCGGTGGAGGCCCTGGACATCGTGCGGGAGAGCCTGACCCACCTGCGGCCTATCACCCTGACCGCGGCCTCCATTCCCGAAGCCGTGAACCACGCCCTGGCGGAAACCGCCATCCCGGCCGGGGTGACCATCCGCCGCCAGGGGCTGGATGGGCTGCCGCCCGTCATCGCCGGACGCCGCCGCCTGGCCCTGGTCTTCCACAACCTCATCGAGAACGCGATCGCGGCCATGCCCGATGGGGGTGAGATCGTTATCGCGGGGGAGCAGACGCCCGAGTGGGTGCAGGTGATTGTGCGGGACACCGGTCCCGGCATCCCTCCCGACCTGCACGAAGTCATCTTCCAGTTCAACTACTCGGGACGTCGAGCCGCGGGCAAACTGGGCTTCGGCCTGTGGTGGGTGAAGACCATCATGGCCCGATTCGGCGGCTCGGTGCAGGTGGCAAGCGATGGCGTCTCGGGCGCGACATTCATCCTGCGTTTTCCCATGGCTGAGAAAGGCTCCCTGGCAGACCGGGAAACCGGTAGACCGGGAGTTAGGAAACACACACCCCAATCCAATCTTTGATCTTTAATCCTTAATCATTTATCTCGAATCCTCAATCCTCCCCATGCCCCCACCTCGCGCGCTGATTGTCGAAGACAGCGAAGCCTGGCAGCAGATCTTGACCGAGCTGCTGGAGGACGCGGGCCTGACCGTGGACATCGCGCCCGACCTGGTCCAGGCCCGGGCGCTCATGCGCGCCCATCCCCACCGCCTGGCCGTCATCGACCTCTCCCTGGCGGGCCGGGATCATCGCAATCGGGATGGTCTGGAAGTCCTGGCTGCATTGCAGCGCCTGGACCCCGCGTGCCAGGCCGTGATGCTCACCGGTTACGCCACGGTGGATGTGACCGTGACTGCGCTGCGGGAGTTGGGCGCGGTCACCCTGCTGGAGAAGAATCGTTTCAGCCGGCGGGAGTTCAAAACCCTGGTGCAACAGCTTCTGGCCCGACCCCGGGCAGGGGGTGAACCCCCCGCTGGAGAAGAGAAAGCGCCCGAGGGAGGGGTGACGACGGGCGCGCGGGGCCGCGTGTTGCTGGTGGAGGATGACGCGGGCTGGCGGGAGTTGCTGACCGAGTTGCTTCAGGACGCGGGCCTGGAGGTGGAAAGCGCGGTCAGTTATGGCCAGGCCCGCATCGCCCTGCGCGATGGCGACTTCGCCCTGGCCGTGCTCGATATCTCCCTGGCCAGCTCCCTGGCCCCTGACGTCAACGAGGACGGCCTGCGTCTGCTGGAGCGGGTTCAGACCCGTGGTCTCCCTGTCATCCTGGTCAGCGGCGTGGCTTCCCCCCGGCGTCTGGACGCCATCCTCACCCGCTTTCAACCTGCTGCCTTCTTCGAGAAACAGGCCTTCGACCGCCGGGACTTTCGGCAGGCCGCGGCCGAGCTGGCCCGCGCGCCTTCTCCCTCCCCCCTGGACGCGCTCTCCCCGCGCGAGCGGGAGGTGCTGCGCCTGCTGGCCCAGGGCCTGAGCAACAAAGCCATTGCCCAGGAGTTGGTCATCTCACCCAACACGGTCAAACGTCATCTGCAGGCCATTTTCGAAAAGCTGGGGGTGAACAATCGGGCCGGGGCCGCGGCGTTGGCCATGAAATATGGCTTGTGAATCGGGCGTCCGGTTGCTCACGGCTGCAGCATCAGGGGCTGATACGTCCGTTTGATCCGCATACGCGGCTGAGACGCTAATGCTTCGACAAGGCTATCTGCAAACTCACGCCGGCGAGATGGTTCATCATAATCCCAACCGGTGACAAAATGGACGATGGCCTCGTCGAGGGTCATGGCCGCGCCATTCACGGTCAGCGCCGTCGTCAACGGCATGGGCATGTAAATCCCCTCACGAGAAAGGCTGCGCGCGGAAAGTTCCGCGTAAACCGCCCGGGCCGCGTCGATCGTCCGTTGGGTGTCGGTGTACACGCTGCCAAATTCCCGGCCATGCGCGTCGTCGTTCCGCGGGTTGGTGGGATTGTAATCGCAGGCGTCGATGCTGGGGTCGCCCAACGCGGGCACGGTGTGCGTTCCCCAAGGTGCAGGCGGGGTCTGGGCCGCGAGCGCGTCCAGACAGTCGGCGTGCGAGTAGGCGTCCGCCAAAGTATGGATGTAGGTGGCAAAGGCTTTCAACGAACCGGCTGGCACAGGCATGTTGATGGTCACTGTGCGGGTGATGATGCATCCATTGTTTTGAACGGCCTGCATCAGGGTGAAATCGGTGGGTCTGCCCCAGGCATACGCCTCGTACCCCGCCAGCGTGTCTCGCTCTCCCCAGGCCCATTCGTGCAAGGCGCCCAGATCAGAGCCATCCAGATGCGGAAAATGGAAGAAGGGCGAATAGGGGCCAAAGCGGGAGGTCACAGCGGATGTGTTCGGCTCGAATTGACTGGTGGGCCAGATCTGCCGGGCGTGGTTTTTGCCGATACAGGCCACGGCTGGATTGGGCGGCGTGTCGAACCCTGCATTCCCGTAGGAATAATCTATTGACGTACTCGGCAACACCTCCGAATCGACCAACTGATCCCAAATGCGTAGCGTATGGCTGTCGGTAATGGTAAACCCGGCGGCAATCGCCAGCACAAAGGTCAAATCGTCGTGTATGGTGCTGACCCGACCTTCGGGAAAATCCCCGACCGGAGGATAATATGCACCGTCCTGGTCCCGAAACCCCAACGCCTCCTCGGCGAATCCCCAAACCGATGCGGCGCCCACTGTCAGGCACAGGATTATCGTTGCAGACAGGAGCCAAATCCTTTTCATCTTGACCATTCTCCCTCAATGTGTCGGCTCACCCACGACCATCGGCAGGTAAACCAGTTGGCGAATGTGGGTTTTGACGTACGCAGTGATGCGTTGGGTGACGGCTTCATCGCTGTTGGCGATGGCGGCCATTTCGCTTTCGTGTGTATACCCCGCCAGGTAATCCCACTCGACGTCGAAGCCCTCCGCCTCCAGTTGATCGCGAAATGCGATGGCCTGCTCCGGAAGGGAGGGCATATCGTTTTCGCAATAGAGCACGTAAAAAGGAGGCAGTGTCTCGCCAGCGTGCACGTAGGTGAGGGGAGAAGCATCATCCAACGCTGCCTGGTTGGCGCGTCCACCGCGGAAGGTTTGTGCGATGCTCAGATCGAAAATGTGGGCGAGATTCTTCAAGTCGTAGGCGCCACTCATACTGATCACCCCACGCATGAAGCCACGAAGCTCGCGATAGTCGTCGTGCGTGGCCAACAAGCTGACCAGGTGTCCGCCGGCCGAGTGTCCGAACAAAAAGATGTTTTGCGGGTCACCACCATAGGCCTGGATGTTCTGAACAGTCCATGCCAGGGCCGCGGCCACATCCTGCAAGTTGTCATCATACCAGGCTGCCTTGGTGGCCTGTGTCGGGTTGCAAGGGTCAGACTCCCCATCCACGCGAAAGACCTGATTCGAGGTCAGCCGGTAATCGACGTTGACGACCACCCATCCTTGTTCCGCGGTCAATGTCGGAGTCAGAGCATCGGTGTACCATTCAGCATAGCCATTGGTCCAGCCCCCGCCGTGGACAAACATGATGACCGGCCGATGGGATAAGGGTTGTCCGTTTTCATACGGCTGGAGGATGGTGACTGTGCGAGTTTCAAAGTTGCAGCGCCCGTGTTCATCGGTGCGTTCGTCAGTGATGTGAAAGGGCTGTCCAGGCAGATACAACTGTTGCGTGACGACTACGTCGTAGGGGGCGGCAATGGTCGATGCGGGTTGGGTTTCTGGAAACCAAGCCCAGGGAACCAGCAAGAGAGCTATCCAAAGAAAATTGGAAATCAGATGTAAGATGTTCATTTCGATGCCTGCATGTCTCTTGAAAACGCCGGGATGATCCAACCTCGCGGCTCGTCATCCCGGCGTTTCATTTTAGGATTCGGCTCAGAGCGCGCCCGGTTTGGTCGTCAGCGCACCACCAGGGGCAGGAAGCTCGCGGGGGGCGCTTTTGGCGTGGCCAGCACCGTGATCTGCACCGTGTCCGCGGCCGCGCCGCCCTGGCCGTCCTCCACATAGGCGGTGATGGTGTGCAGGCCGGGCGTGCTGAGGGCCGCGCTGAGCTGCTCGCCCATGCCCAGAATCCCCTCCAGATCCGAGCTCCATCGGATGCTGGCGCCGATGGCCGAGCCCAACTCCGCGTCGTAAGCCTCGGCCTCCAGGTTCAGGGTCTGATTGACCACGACCTCGGTGGCGGCTTCCGGGGAGAGGATGTTCAGACTGGGGGGATGGTTAGGAACGGTGAAGTAGCCGTCGGATTCGTCCATGGCCGTGTTGATGCCGTCGGTGGCCCACACCCGGATCAGAGCCTGGGTCGCGCCGCCGGGCAGGTTTTCGGTGGGGAGCGTCAGTTGGGTGTCGGTGAGGGAGGTGGCCAGGGTCTCCCATGAGAACCCGCCGTCCGCGCTGTATTGCACCGTGAAGGTGAGGGGATCGCCGTCGGGGTCTTGGGCCGTCCAGGTGATGGGCAGCGTAGCGCCGGAGATGGTTTCGCCGCCGTTGGGCGAGGTGATGGTCACCGAGGGGGCGCTGGGGCCGGGATGGATGCTGGCCAGGAGTTCGCCGTCGGGGTCCAGGATGTCCATTTGGGTGGCGCCGGCCGGGTAGGGGACGAATTCGTTGATGACCAGAACCGACACGCTCCGATCGACGCCCGGATCC
>CAZDCN010000123.1:4907-6314 GCA_964503945.1 uncultured Caldilineales bacterium | reverse complement strand
TAAAACGTAAAGGGGTTTTCAAAGAATAAAGTGAGGAAATGTCAGTAAAGAAGTTAAGAATTACGCATTACGCATTACGCATTACGTATTACGTATTACGCAAACATTGTTCCAGCGCGTCCCGGCTGATGACTTGGGCCATGGCCCGGCGGTATTCGACGGAGCCCAGGAAGTTGGGCCGGGGATCGCTTTCCACGGCGATGGCTTCGGCCACCGCGGCGAGGAGCTCGGGCGTGAGCTTCTGGCCCACCAGGGCTTCGGGCGCCTGGGCCAGATCGACGGTCTGTTTCCAAACGCCGGTCAGGGCCACCCGGGCGGCTTTGACCCGGTCGCCATCGAGTTCGATGACCGCGACCGCGCCCACGATGGGCGTATCCAGCTTGGTGCGGGCCACGTCGGCCATGCCCCAGCGCAGGTTGGGCGTCTGGGGCGGGATGAGCAGGTCGGTGGAGCGGCCTTTGGGGCGCACTTTGCGGGGCAGGTAGAGGGCGTAGGAGGCGATTTCGCCGCTGTCGAAGAGGACCTGGGCGTCCCAGGCCATGAGCGCGGCGGCCCACAGGGGCCCGCGGTCGGGCGAGAGCGCGGCCCCGCGGATGCTGGTGTCGTTGCGCTCCTGCCAGGTGTAGCTGCGCCGCAGCGCCTGCTTCAGCAAGTCGGGCGCGTTGGCCGCTTCGAGCAGGGTTTGCAATGGCGCGTCCCCGTCCAGACGTAGAAAGCCCGCGTCGGTTTGGGGCAAGGTGAGGGTGGAGGTTGGGGTGGGCATGATAGTTGAAACTCCGTTAGCATGAGGGGAGGAATAGGAATCGGGACTGCAAAGGTGTGAGCAGGCTTCGTGTCATCTGAGGCTTTCATCGCGTTTACCAGGTCTCTTCCTGGCGCAAAAGCTCATCATAGTTGTAATAATTTCACCAATGCCAAATCCTCGATGGCCACCATCCGAATCCACCCGTCGTCGATCGCTTGGGATATGTGATTGGTTCCAGGCAAATCTTCATCGATTCGCAATTCCCGCAACACAGCAGGCGGAATCAGCACCAGTCCGAATTGGTCGCGCAACAATGACAGACGATCGATAATCGCCAGGTTCAGGATGGGTGATGTGTTACTGACTACGGGCATAGGCTACATCATCCTCGAGTTCTTCCCGCGTGTAGTGACGCACAACCCCCCGGTCTCCGAGCAGTTTGCCGAATTCGTATTTACTCAGTTCAGCCAATTCACGCGCTTTGCCAAAGGATAAAATGGACTGACTGTATAATGCGATTGCCAATTCAATTTTCAATTCATTTATGATGCGTTCTTCAGGCAATCGCATCGCTTGCGCGATCGAATCAGGAATGCGTAGTTGCAGAGCCATATTTCTCGCCTCATTATGCACTGGGGGGGAAGTTTCTGAGAGCGTATTAT
>CAZDCN010000123.1:0-4897 GCA_964503945.1 uncultured Caldilineales bacterium | reverse complement strand
CAGTCAGGCACGTTAGCAGTTACCCCGCAGGTTCACCTGCGGGGGTTTGACCGACAAAACATACTATGCGAAGAAAATCGTTTCGTTCGTCCGATTATACTCTTCTTATTCCGCCTTTTGCAGCATGGGCGCGCCGCTGGCCCGGCGCTCGGCCATCCACCCCTGCAGGCCGTTCCAATCCACATACCACCACACCAGCTCGTCGGCCAGGGCGGGGCCGTGGAGGATGCGCACGTTCGCGCCCGCGGGCACCAGCGCGATGCGGTCGCTGGGGGGCTTGTTCTTATAGCCCGGCGTTTTGCGCAGGTTGACGGGGCCGTTGTTGACGTTCACGGCCACATCCCCCGGCTGGAAGGTCCACTGGCCCGGCACGGGCGTGGGCAGGTGGGCGGGTAGTTGAACGGTGGGCGGGGTCGCTTCGGGCTGTTGGGGCGCGGGCGTGGGGGTGTGGGTGGGCGTAGGCGTGGCGGTGACCGGCGGCGTCCAGGAGCGGTCGGGCGCGGCGCCGATGTTCAGCGCGCCCGCGATCTCGGGCAGGAAGAGGGTGAAGCCGGTGAGCGCGATGGCCCCGAACAGGAGCAGGGCCAGGACGACGCCGGTGATGTTGGGGTGGTTGTTGGCGAAGTCGTGCATGATGTTACAGGACCATTGGCTCTCCCTCGGCCTCTTCCAGGCCCGGGCGGTCCACCGCGTAGGGGTTGGCGTCCGGGGGGACGCGGCCGGCCAGGAGGTCGGCCAGCAGGCGGGCGCTGGCGGGCGCGGCCATGACGCCGTGGCCGCTGAAGCCGCTGATGACCCACAGGCCGGGGTGGCCGGGGACTGGGCCGATGAGGGGGTTGTGGTCGGGGCTGACGGTGTATTGCCCGGCGTGGAGGAAGACGTTGTCCCGTTTCAGGGTTTCGGCCACCTCCAGCCAGAAGGGGTTGAGGCGATAGACGCCTTCCATGACCCGGAAGGGGAAGTGGGGGTCGGGGCGGACGTGGCGCTGAGGCGGGGAGGGGGCTTCCGGTTCGGCCCAGGCCAGGGCTGCGCCCGGGCCTTCGGGCCGCCAGTGCGCGCCCGTGTCTTCGTCGATGGTCATGGGCGCGTCGTGGGGGATGGCGTCGTGCGCGCCGATGACGACGCGGTGGCGGCGGACGGGCTGCAGGGGCAGATGGGCGTCCGCGGTGCGGGCGAGCTGGGCGGTGAAGGGGCCCGCGGCCAGGATCACCCCATCCGCCTCCCAATCCCCGGCCGCGGTGCGGGCGCCCACCACGCGCTCGCCTCGGGTGATCAGGCTCAGGACCTCGGTTTGGAGATGGAAGTGGACATCGTAGCGCCCGGCCGCCTGCTTGAAGCCGAGCAGGATCTCATGGGCCGACACCCACCCATCCCGCTGGCGGAAGGTGGCCGCGAGGGCTTCGGCTGCGAGGTAGGGAAAGCGCCGGTGCAGCTCCTCGCCCTCCAGGTATTCGACATCGTCCAGGCCGTGGGCGTGTTGAAAGGCGACGCGTGCCCGCTGGCGGGCCGCGGCGGCCTCGTCGCTGGTGACGAAGAGATAGCCCTGCTGGTGGAAGTCGATGGCGTGGCCGGGCAGGTCGAGCTGGTCTGCGAAGGTCTCGTAGAAGCCCAGGCTCTCCTTCATGAAGGCGATGTTCACCGGGTCGGCGAACTGGGCGCGCACGGCCTGGAGGGATGCGGCCGTGGTCAGGGCTCCCAGCGTCGGTTCTCGCTCCAGGACATCCACCTGGAACCCGGCGCGTCCCAGGAAGTAGGCGCTGGCGACGCCGATGATGCCGCCGCCGATGATGAGGATGCGGGCCATGGGGAGGGCGAGGGGGCGTGTGAGCGTGTGAGCGTATCGGCGTGTCCGCGGAGCGACGGTCGCCATAAACGGCGTTTCGATAAGGATGAGAAGGGGATGCGTATTACGTATTGCGTATTACGTATTACGTATTGCGTATTGCGTATCACGAATTACGCAAGACATCCTTTGCCGTCTTGGTTCACGTTTCCGCCGGCGCCTTTTTGCCAGGGACGCCAACGTGAATGGACGGCGGGCGTGGAGCAATGATACCTGTTTTGGGCGGGAAAGGGCAAGGGGCGGCGTTGGGCGCGATTTGCGCAGGGGCTAGGATTCTATGTAAACTAAGATGAGTTCTCCTTTTACGCGACTGCGTTTACGTTTTGGAGGCGGCGCTATGGCTTCATCCGCGGACAATGGAAATCGAAATCGCGCTTCCTTGCTTGAACTGGGGAAGGCGCGGGCGAAAGCGATTTGGCAAAAAGTAGATGAAAAAACGGAAAATCGACTTTTGTTTCGAGCGGGCTCATGGGTTTTCCTGGTTCTGTTCGTAACATGGCTTTTTAACTATGTGATGTGTTATTTGTCCGGCGCACATAATTTTTTGAAATTTCTGGGGGGAGCTGCAGGCATATCACTTCTAGTATATTTGTTGTCCCTTATTTTTCTTCGACTGAGCCGTCCCGAGAAACGACCGACCTATCTTATTGTATTGGGAATAACTTTAATAGCGATAACTATGTTAGTACAGAGTTTTCCAGGAGAACCTATTGGGAAAAAATGTTGTATTTGGGGGCTCACCAGGGAAAAAGATATTATAACTTGCAGAACCAACGTCGTCGAGGTCTGGTTCAGCAATATGGGATTTATTTGGGGTATCGCTACTACCTTGTTTGGTGTGGCGTGGAGATATTTTGATGAACAAAGGAAAGAAAAAAAACGTAGAGAAGAGCAAGAGAAGAAAGAAAGAGAGGAACGGTTGCGGTTGGAAGAATGGAGATATCGAAAACGTGAACATCTGGAATGGAGACGACAGAAAAGTAGAGCTAAATTAGAGAAAAAACGAGAATGGAATTCCACATTATCGCAACAACTTGCGCAAATAAATGCTGAAACAAAGCAAAGCCCTTTACATGCTGCCAAGCTATGGATAGACATTTGCAGTCGTGTCAAGAAGAAGAAAAAAGACCTAGATGATAGAAATCGTGGAGAACTAACACGAACGTATAATTTAAATCGAGAAAAGTGGGTGCATGCCATTTTGATGGACATCGACTGGATACTGATCAGAGATCGCCGGCCGAACCATCTCAAACTGAACTCAAAGGAAGTCAGGGAGAATATTGCTTTGCTCTTTGATGTCGCTGAAATGGACTGCAATACAGTCAATGGTCAAGACGAAAAAGAAGATAAAAATCAAGATTTTGAGGAACGATCTCGGTGGAAATTTTTGTTGAAGTTGGGCTGGCAATACATGGATGCTGAAGAGAAGCACACCAAAAAAGAAGGTAACGAAGATTCATCGTGGGAGAATGTCAGGAAGGAGATTTTTTGGTTATGGGATACATATGACATTTTGGCACGGGAATGGGTTATTGCATTGATCAAAGGATGGATTGGAGCCCATTCCCATCAAGAAAGAAAAGATGAATTGGAAAAGGAATTAAGGAATCTCCGGAATTCGCGTCGGTTAGGCCGCCATTCCGGCCTTCGTAACGAATTCCCTGATCTGGCCCTGCCGCTCTGGTATCGCATTACCTCACCATGGGAGGACTTCCGATTACAAAAAACGAATCCCAACGTTGATGACTGGCTAGGTAAAAAACGTAATCCCTTTGGCATGGCCCGGGCGGAATGGGAGCCAGGACTCACAAAAGTTTTTTATGACTTTCCCGAAGTGCAAGCTTTAATGGAAGGTAGGCATATGGCCTGGATCTGGGCGCCCGCGGGCAGCGGGCGCACCGCCCTGGCCCGCGCGACCTATGACCGACTTATCCAGAAACCTCAACAATTTCCTCTGTATCTGGAATTGAATCAACCGCTCCCCGACCCGGTCCCAGCCCACATCCTGGACCGATTGCTGGCGCAATTGACGTCCGCCTGGGGCGCTGTGTTGCAAAAGCAAGACTCACCGGATTCTCAGGAAGCCCCATTCAATGGCCCGGTGGCCTTTCTCGATCTCGCCGGGGATGAGCAACGACGCGCCGCCTATCTCTTCCTTTGGCGATTTGGCTCCCTGAAGGGCGTGCTATTTTGGCTGGAGTCGTTGAATATCGACTGGCGACACGATAAACAGGGAAAAGCGCTGAAAACCCGATTGGCGTATTTTTTGAAAGAGGCTCCAGATCGAAAAATCCTGGAAGAAGAATATAAGATCACCATGGCGGCTTCCCGGCCGGTGGGTTTGCAAGCCACCTATGTAATGATAGAATGTCATGGCGAGATGCCCGAGCATCAAGCGCGGACACTCCTGCGCCTGGCCGAAAGCCTGCAAGCCCAGAACGTCTATTTGAAAATCCTCGCCCCCGCGCCTCCGCCTGAGCCCTGCCCCGAAGCGCGATTGAAGTGGACGGAAAAATCCTTGCACGCCTTGCTGGAAAAGCAGGATACGGACCGCATGCTCGATGATGGGGCCCGGAAGGCCCTCATCTGGTTTACGTGCGCACAGAACAACGGCTCGCCCCGGGAATTGATGCGGCTGGGCAACCTGGCCTTGCGCTTACGAGCGGAGCGAGAGGAATCAGGCGAGTATAGCCCGCCGCCTGACGCTGAAGGCGTGCTTACAAAAGAGGACATCGAATTCGCCATCGAAAGATGGCAAGCATCGGAAAGCGCTTCCGAAAATGCATGCTGATCCCTTTTCCCCCGCGCCAGACGTCGCTGCGTTCACTTCTTTAAGGGCGGAAGACGAGCCCTGGCTGGCGCGCGCATTCGTCTTTCCTCGCGATTATCCCCTGATGGCCGGGCGGAGTTCGGTCATCATTTATAGCGAGCCGGGCGGCGGGCGCAGCGCCGTGCTGACCATTATGAAGCAAGAGGCGTCGGAGGGGCTGGAGAGCGCCATGCCTCTTTGGATCCCTGTATGGTGGGAGCCCGATCCTCCGGAACTTTGGG
>CAZDCN010000122.1:0-6329 GCA_964503945.1 uncultured Caldilineales bacterium | reverse complement strand
AACTGTCGCATGAGGAAGATAGCGAAGACGCTGGCCATGAAGGGGATGGTCAGCGAGGGCCAGTTGTTCAACCACGGCAGCCCCAAGGGTTCCATCCACTTGTTCAACTGGTTGACGATGAGGAAGTTGGGGATGAGCAGGATGGTCTCGGGGATCATCATCGTCGCCAAAAAGACGCCGAAGATGACATCCCGACCGGGAAACTTCACCCGGGCGAAGGCATAGGCCGCCAGCACGCACACAAACAACATCCCGGCTATCGTGATGGTCGTGATGAGCACGCTGTTGACAAAGTATTCGTTGAAATTCGCTTCGCTCCAGGCCTGCACATAATTCTGCAACCCGGCGATGGGATCCTTGGGGAAGAGCTTGCGGTTCATCATCTCGCCCCGGGTCAAAAGGGATCCCAGGATCATGTACACAAAGGGCGTGACAGCCACAATCGCCCCGAAGGTCAGCGCCAGATAGAGCAAAATGCGTCCGATCTTGTAGCGATACCAGAACGAAACGGGCTGCTTCTCAGCGATTTGTGCGCCGGTTTGCGATTTGATGGTGGATGCCGAACTAGCCATAGAACACCCTCCGTTGGGCGATGCGATTCTGAACGAACGTCAGCGTGAGGATCACGACAAACAGGACCATGGCGATGGCCGAGGCGTAGCCAAAACGGGTGGAGAGATAAAATTGATCGAAGATATAAAGGCTGGCCGTGTCCACCGTGCCCCGGGCAGCAGGCTCCCGCATCACCAGCACGTGGTTGATGGCCTTGAACACCCCCATGACCGTGATGACCGTCAGGAAATAAATGGTGGGGGAGAGCAATGGCAGGGTGATGTGGCGAAAGATTTGCCACCGGTTGGCCCCGTCGATCTCCGCGGCTTCGTACAGATCCGAAGGGATGGATCCCAGCCCGGCCAGGAAGATCACGGCGTCGTACCCGATGAACACCCACAGGTTATAAAGCATGATGGAGATGAGCGCCAGGGAGGGGCCTAGCAGAATGAAAATCAAAAACGGGTTCAATCCCATGCCAGTGAAAATTTCTTTTAGATTGACGCCAAAATGTCCAAAAATGAGGTCCCAGATGCCATGGGGCTCTTGCAGCCATTTCTGAGGAGAAATGCCCAACAGTCCGAAGATTTGGTTGGCGATGGATTCGGGGCGACGGGAGAAGATGGCCCGAAACACGCCGGCCGAGGCCACGGTAATCGTCACATAGGGCATAAAATACACCATGCGATACCAGTCCTTGCCCTTGATGTTCTGATAGAGCAGGACTGCCAGCAACAACGCGCCGCCCAATTGGAGCGGCACCACGCCCACCGCGTAGAAAACCGTAATCACAAAGGACTCGAACATCTGCGTGTCCCCCGCGTCGATCATCCTTCCAAATCCTGCAATGGCGGCCCAACCTCCGACAATCATGATGATCACGGCCAGAAATTTCAGCGCCATGGCCCACGTGCGACCCTCTTTCACCATATTTCGCCAGATGAACCAGGCCAGGAACAACAAGGCCACGCCGATAACAAACCAGAGAATATCCACGGGCTCCCCTAGCGCCTTCGTGTAATTTTTGATCCCCAAGAAAGGCCCCTTCTTGATGCGCCAACGATGCAGGCTGATATAAAAGGCGTAAAACAGCGGGAAAAGCCCGAAAACCGTCAGCAAAACCGTGGCCGGGGTGATAAACAGATACCCCGTGATGGCCTCCCGGATGGCCCGTTTACGCGCGCCCGTCATCCTGCCTGACGGGACATAAGCGGTGGATTGTTGCGCCATGGCGTTCTCCTCATCGAGAGCGTAGTTGCTCGAGAAACGTCTAGGGGGTGGAATTCACGAAACCTTTGGCGGTTCTGTAGAAACCAACAAGCCAGCTCGGTTGACGAAAAACAGACAGAAGGATGATATAAAGTCCTCGACAGATTGTCAAGAATGATGTCTCGCGTTTGCGCAGCCATGTTGGCTCCCGTGGCCGATGGAAGGCGGAATGTTGTCAATTATTTCCATTTTCGTTGGGATGATTCGCCCTTTCACGAGGTTTGGTGGTATGGTAAAGTCGGCATTGGACGAGGATGTCTGATGAAAGTCCAAAATCATTGTATCTACAAAAACGCCTTTGTTCATCAAGACGGCGTAAACAACTGGTTAAGTTTTCTTAAATTCAATTACTGGAGGATCCCATGAGCAAACCCCTCAAGTTAGACCTGGTCGCTCCGCTTTTGGAGCTGGTGCGGAAGGCGGCCACGGATTTGCCCCAGGATATGGTGGCGGCGTTGGAGCGGGGAAGGGCGCAGGAAGAGCCGGGCTCGGCCGCGGAGCAGGCCCTGACGGCCATTCTCAAGAATGTGGCCATGGCCCGCGAAAACAGCACGCCCATCTGTCAGGACACCGGCACGCCCATCTTCGAAGTCCATCACCCCTTCGGCGTCTCCACCCGCATGCTTGCCGAGCAAATCCGCGAGGCCGTGGCGCAGGCCACCGCCAAAGCTTATTTACGGCCCAACGCGGTGGACAGCCTCACCGGCAAGAACAGCGGCAACAATCTGGGCGTCGAGTTCCCCACCATCCACTTCCACGAATGGGATGAAGACCGCATCTTCATCACCCTGCAGCTCAAGGGCGGGGGCAGTGAGAACGTCTCCACCCAATACAAGCTGCCCAACGCCCGACTGGGCGCGGGCCGCGATCTGGAGGGCGTGCGCCGCGTCGTGCTGGACGCGGTGCTGCAGGCTCAGGGCAAGGGCTGCGCGCCCGGCGTGCTGGGCGTGGCCATCGGCGGCGACCGCGGCACGGGCTACATCGTGGCCAAAAAGCAACTCCTGCGCAAGATCGACGACGTGAATCCCAACCCCCAACTGGCCGATCTGGAGGCCCGCATCCTGCAGGAGGCCAACGAGCTGGGCATCGGGCCCATGGGCTTCGGCGGCAAGACCACGGTGCTGGGCGTGAAGATCGGAGCGGCCCATCGCCTGCCCGCCAGCTATTTCGTCACCATCGCCTACATGTGCTGGGCCAACCGCCGCGCCGAAATGACTGTTTCCCTTCAAGAAGGCAAGGTTACGGAGGTGAGCTATGCATAGGCTAACCGTCCCCATCTCCGACGAGGACATCCGGGCGCTGCACGTGGGTGACACCGTCTATCTCAACGGCGTCATCGTCACCGGCCGCGACGCCGCGCACAAATACATGATCGAACACTTCATCCGCAACGAACCCACGGACCCCGAGGACATTGAACTGCACGAAAAGTTGAAAGAGCTGCTGAATGGCGGCGTCATCTATCATTGCGGGCCCGTGGTCAAGAAAAATGATGACGGATCCTGGAGCTTTGTGGCGGCCGGGCCCACCACCAGCATCCGGGAGGAGGTGTATGAGGCCGATGTCATCAAGCACTTCAATCTGAAGGGCGTCATCGGCAAAGGCGGCATGGGCGCCAACACCCTGAAAGCCTGCATGGAGCAGCCCGCGGTTTACTTCCACGCCATCGGCGGCGCCGCCACCCTCATCGCCCAATCGGTGAAAGAGGTGGTGGATGTGTTCAAACTCGACTTCGGCGTGCCCGAGGCCATGTGGGTCATCCGGGTGGAGGATTTCCCCGTGGTGGTGACCATGGACAGCCACGGCCAGAGCATCCACGACAAAGTGCAGGCCGAGTCGGAGGAGCGCTTCAAAAAGCTGGTGGGTTGAATCCCCGCGTCACAAGACAGCCCCGGGGGCGCGACCGGCCTCCGGGGCTGTTGCCTGGGCGCCCTCGAAGAAAATGGTGAGCATCAAATCCAGAGCCTCCTGGGGATCGCCCATCTCCTGGCGGTGGGAAGGGTAGAAATAAGGGTACATCATGCCCAGCAGAATCCAGGCCCCCTGACGGGCGTCCATGGGCCGCAACTCGCCCGCGTCCACGCCCTCCTGCAAGATGGCCTGGATCTGCCAGGTGAATTTTTGGTGATAGAGCTGGCGAAAGGATTTTCTGGCTTCGGGGCTGAGACGCCCGGCCTCCTGGCTGGCCAGCCGGATGATGGCTTGCTGCTCGGGCGAGCGGGCGAAGATGCCGCGGAAGATGCGTTCGATCCTTTCCCGAGCCGACGCGCCTTCCCGCCGGGCCTGTTGGATGATCTTCTCGATCTCTAGCAGGTTTTCGGTGAGGATGGCCAGAAACAGGCTTTCCTTGTCTCGAAAGTGGTAATACAGCCCGGCCTTAGACACACCCACCTGGTGCGCCAACTGGCGCATGGACAGCCCCGCGTAGCCTTCGGCGACGAACAGCCGCGTGGCTTCTTCCAGGATGTGCTCTCGGGTGGCTTGGGCGGTCATGACAGGGCGCGATTAGAAAAGCCAGGGGCGGCCATAGCCGGGCATGAAGGGCCAGGGAATGCTCGCGAGAATGAGCAAAAACGCAATGAGGTTGAAGATAAACATGCGTTTGAACTTCCCCTCGGGTTGCGCCTTTTTCACCAAATACGCGCCCACATGGGCGATGATAATGGCGATGACCATCATTACGCTGTGTTCCATGAGGAAGAAGCGGCTGGCCGGGTTGCCGAACACAAACTCGAAGCCGCCCTGCCGGGCGAGGAAGACAAAGTACAGCACCATGCCGAGCAACAATTGGAGGTCCAACAGCATGAGGAAATAGCTGCCGAACTTCCCGGCGCTTTCGCTCCAGGCCCGCTGGCCGAACCAGCCCCGGCCCGCGAGGAAAAGAACGTAGACGCCAAGCAAAAGGATGAGCCAACGGTTGATGCTGTGTAAATCGACGAGAATGGTGTGTAAGATGTCCATACAATCTCCTTGAAGTGTGATAGGGGTGGAATGAGCATGAATGGAGGGATTATCCGCGGGCCGCGGCTTCGTGGCGCGCCACGGTCTCTTGTTCCGCGGCTTGACTTTTGAGCGCTAGGGCCAGGAGGGTGATGATCACGGCGATGCCGCCCACCGCCAGATAGGCCGAGGTGAATCCCTTGACGTCGCCGCCCAACGACGCCGCGATCGCGCCCACGAACGCGCTGCCCAAAAGCTGGCCCGCGCCCGTGAACAGTCGAATCAAAGCTTGGGCCGCGGTGCGATAGTGGTGCGGCGCCTCGTTGAGCATGATGTAGCGCAAGGGCGACCCCAACAAAGAGCTCAACCCCAGGCCCACCAGCACCGCGGCCAGGTAGAACGTGACCACCGTCAGGGGAATGAGGCCGATGATCAACATGCCCGCGGCCATCAGGCCCGATCCCAGCAGAATCACCAGCCGCGAGCCCTTCTTATCCAACATGCGCCCGGCCAGGGGCGAGCCCACGGCCATGGCCAGCACCGCGGGCAGCAGCATGAAGCTGGCTGTGTGCGCGCTCACGCCAAAAGCCAACACCAGCAACACCGGAATGAACACCAGCGTCGCCTCGCCAAAGCCCGCGCCCACGGCAATCACCGTCACCAGCTTGATCTGGCGCGACTTGAACAACGCCACCTGCACCACCGGGTCCGCAGCCCGCTTTTCCACCAACCACAACGCCGGCAGCAGCGCAATGGCCGTCAGCAAAAAGGGCCACACCCGAATCGAGAACAGACTGGGGATCACCGCGCCAGGCGAGAGGTTTTGCGGGTCGAGCTGGTTGATGCCCAGGGTGAAGGTCGCCAGGATGACGGAGGTGATCAACAGGCCCAGGTAATCGAAAGGCTTTTGCAGACCCGGGCGCTCGTTGGGCAGCAGGCGCAGGGAGAAAAAGACGATGATCAGGGCGATGGGTAGGTTGATGAGAAACAGCCAGTGCCAGCTCAGGAATTTGAGGATGACGCCTCCCAGCACCGGCCCGATGAGAAAAGCCACGCCGAAGACCGCGCCGATCATGCCCAGGGCCGAGCCCCGCTTCTGGGGCGGAAACGTGTCGCCGATGACCGCCGCAGCCACGGGAAAGATGCCGCTGGCCCCGAAGCCCTGGATGGCCCGCCCCGCCAGCACCACCCAGAACGCGGGCGAAAGGGCCACCACCAGCGATCCCAGGGCGAAGATGAGGATGTCCACGATGTAGATGGTGCGATGGCCGATGATATCCGCCAGTTTCGCCATCAGGGGGGTGCCCACCAGGTTGAACAGGATGTAGGCAGCGACCACCCAACTGATCATCCGGTCGTCCACCATGAAACTGCGCTGGATCACGGGCAGGGCTGGTCCCACGATGGCGATATCCAGCGCGCCCATGAGCACGCCGAAGAACAAGAGGATAAGGATGCGTTTGCGTTGCGTTTCGGTGAGGTTTCTCATGGTAGTCACCCTGAATGGTCAACTTACCGACCGGTCGGTCAGTAGGCGGAGATTATAACAGGCCCGCAACGCGATGTCA
>CAZDCN010000121.1:0-6339 GCA_964503945.1 uncultured Caldilineales bacterium | reverse complement strand
TCGGTTTCGTCCGGAGTTTCTGTGGGTTCTGGAGTCTCAGTGGGCTCGGGTGTTTCGGTGGGTTCGACGGTGTGAGTGGGGGTGGGGGTGCGAGAAGGCGTGGGGGGGGGGGTTGCTGAGGGGGTGGGGGCTCCGGGCGCGCCGAGCGGGGGCGGTGCGGAGGTGGGCGGGGGGGGGCGGGGGTGTGGCGGTGGGGGGGGGCGTGTCGAAGGGATTGGGCGTTTGTGTAGGCGTGGGGGTGGCCGCGGGCGGCCCAAAGGTTGGGCTGGGCGAAGGCTGACCCGGAGCGGGGGAGGGAGTGGGCTGTCCGGGGATGGGCGTTGACGTTGGGGCGGGGGTGACGCCCGGCTCTGGCGTGTTGGTGGTGGGTAGCGGCGGGACGCCCGCAGGGGGCGTTGCCGTGGCCGTGGCTGGCGGCGTGGCTGTGGCGTTGGGTGGTGGCGTGGGGGTGGGGCTGGGGGTGGCGCCCGGGGGGAGAGGCGTGGGCGTGAGCTCAGGCAGAGTGTCGATCTGGAAGCCTTGCATCAACCCGTTGAGGATGTCCTGGGCTTTATCCTGGAGATCAGGGGGGAGCTGCGGAATGATTTGTTTCAGTCGGGTGGCCTGTTCCAGGGCGGCTTCAGCCAGAGCGGTTTCGTCGATGCCGGGAATGGCCATGGCTTTCTCCCAGGCTTGCTGGAATTGCGTCAGCGTCTGGGCGGGCACGGGACGCCCAGTGGCCGCCAGACGTTCCATCTCGGTCAGCCGCCGGTCCGCGAGCTGGATGTAATAGTCGGCCTGGGCTTGGGCTGTGCGAGGCAGCAAAAATCCCAGGGCTTCGCCGATCTGCTTGACGGGGTAGAGAAGCTGTCCGGGGAGAGCGAAGTTGGCGAGGACGAAGATGAGGAGGATGACCGCGATGGTCATCACCGGCGCCCATTGTCGAGGACGCGGCCTGGACAGTCCGGCTAACCATCCCAGTCCAAACAACCCCTTGCGATTTCGCCGGGCGTCGAGAGCAGCGTTCATGCGGACGCGCGCGGTGCGTTGTGCAGGCGCGGGAATGGGCGCTTCCATCAGAGCCCGGGCCGGGGTGAGCAGTTCTTTCAGCTCCGGGTCGGATGGGAGGGCTTTCCCCGCCATCAGATCGTCGATGGCGGCGTCCAGTCGGTCGTTCAGGTCAGTCATGATAGCCTAGGGTTTCTAGCTCTCGGCGCAAGGCGGCCAGGGCTCGGTGTTGCAGGGCCTTGATGGCTCCTTCGGTTTTGCCCATGATACGGGCCACTTCAGGCGTGCGCATCTGGGCGATGAAGCGAAGGAGGATGACGTCACGCTGTTGGGAGGTGAGTTTCTGCAGAGCCTGGTAGAGAAATGCGGAGGATTCGCGGTTGAGAAGGTGGTGGGCCGGGTCGCTGCCCGATTCGATCCAGGTTTCGTTCAGTTCCAGAGGGTCGGGCGGGCGGGCGTTGCGGCGGCGATGGTAGTCATGAGCGAGGTTTTGGGCGATGCGGGTGAGCCATCCGGCCAGCCCGCTGCCTCGGGGTTTGAAGCGGTGAATGTTCTTGACTGCCCGCTCGAAGACCTCACCACACAAATCCTCGGCAACGTTAGGGTCGCCCACCCGATAGTAGAGGTAGCTGTAAAGCCTGGGGTAATGCCGTTTGAAGATGATCTGCCACGCCTCGTCATCCAGTTTGCGGGCGCGTTCAACCAGCGCGCCATCATCTGGTTCGGATGTGCGTTGGGTCTGCGAAGAGAGAGATGCTTGCAGCGCAAGGAGAAGGATTTGCAAAGGCGCGGTCACGACAGGTGGCGGGAATCCAAAGGAAGTTAGTGCGTCATCGTAAGAGGCTGGAACATTGTAGCGAAAATCTCGCTATTGTAAAAGACGCGATCACTTCCATTTTGGTTCTCTACCCAGACGACGCCAATCCGTCCATCCTGCGAGGTGAGATCAAGCTCGCCGCTTCCGGCGATGGACCAGGTTTGGGGGGGAGTCCAGCCCGCACGTCCAAATTGTCGGGCTAGGCCGGCGTTGGTTTCCCAGGCCCACATGGCGACGCCGTCGCCGTTGATGGCCAGGGCCGGAGACGCTCCGGTCTGGGTTGTGTCCACTCGCCAGGCGTTGTTGGCCAGCAGGGCCAGTTTCGCCTGATTGCCTTCCTGCCAGACCAGGGCGATGCGGCCGCCGTTTCCGGCCATGTCGGGGGCGTAGGCTTGCTGTGAGCCATCAGTAAGGGCCGAGGGGGCGCTCCAGGCATTGTTCGCGTAGCGGGCGGTCCAGATGCGCAGGTTTTGGGTGAAGCTGGCCCGATATTGCCACGCCACCTGCAGGTTGCCCGCGGGATCGAAGGCGGCGGCGGGGTTGCTGCCCTTAGCGTTGGGGATGGGAAGGGAGAGGGGCCAGCTCTCGCCATCCGCGGAGATGGCGTGATAGAGCGTGCTGGTTCCGGGCGTCGTGTCGGCCCAGATGAGATGCACCTTGCCGTCGGGACTCACGGCCAGGACGGGCGAGGAGGAGCCTCCGTCATTGCTGGAGACGTTGTGGGGCGCGGACCAGCCGTTGACTGCATTCCATTTGCGGGTGAAGATTTCATAATTCCCGCCGAATTCCTGTTCCCAGGCCAGGTATACCACTTCACCGTAAGGGTCTGAAGCCAGGAAAGGGTTTTCGCCTTCGGTGACGATCTGGGTTGTGGCCGACCAACTTCCGTTGCGCCAGTTGCGATACCATAGCCCGCCATCCTGTTCCCAGACGATGTGAATGGACCCCTGCCGGGTCATGGCGATGGCGGGAGCGGCCGCGTTTTTGCCGGTGGGCGAAATCGGGGTGGCCGCTCCCGCTGTGGATGCGAAGGTGGGCTGGACGAGCGCCACGAAGGCGCTCATCCAACCGATGAGAAGGAGGGAGAAGATGCTCAGGGTGCGCATGGTGATGCGAGGGCGAATGCGACGCATGGGGTTTAGTCCTCACTCTTGATGCGCAGGGCCAGGAGGGATCCGTCCGCCTGGCGGGAGGCTTTCACTTCCACGTAGACGCCCACGCCCAGGGGACCGTGGCGCTCGTCGAAGACGGTGCGTCCATCCACCAGCACGGTGCGACCGGAGATGACCCAGGAGTCGGGACCGATGCTTTCCACAATGCCTTTGAATTCGACGCGAGACTGATAGTTCTCCACCTCCAGTTTGGTGGCCATCATGGAGCCGTCGGCCTGGATGCGGGCGTGCACTTCGACCATGGCGCCGATGACAGGTTGACCGATGATCATGGTGTTCTGATCCACCATAACGGTGTGGCCGCCCACGTTCCAGCTATTGGCGTCGAAGTTCTGAAGCTGACCTTTCCATTCGACCTCGCGACGCTGCTCCATATCGTCACCCTTGATCTCGATTTTGATGGCGAGCAGGGAGCCGTCATCCATGCGGCGGGCCTTGACCTCGGCGGTGACGCCCAGAGCTGCGCGTTCCAGGTTCTCGAAACGGGTGCCCGCGTCCACGGTGACGTCGAAACCGGCGACTCGCCACAGGTTAGAGGACATGGCCTCGATGGGGCCGCGGAATTCGATCTTGAAGCCGTCGGGCACATTGTCTTCGATGTGGATGCGGTAGGCGTAGAGGGAGCCGTCGTTCATGCGGGTGGCCTTGACTTCGGCGTAAGCGCCCACCTGGGCGGGGCCTTCCCGTTCGTCGATGACGGTGTTCGCATCCACTGAGACGTTGAAGCCGCCCACAGTCCACATGTTGCTGTTCATGGTTTCGATTCGGCCCTTGAATTCCACCTCAGTCTGGCTGTCTTCCTGGCGTTTGGTTTCGATGCGCTCGGCCCAGAGGCTGCCATCGCTCTGCTGGCGGGCTTTCACTTCCACGTAAGCGCCCACTTCCATAGGGCCGTGTTCGGTGATAAGGCGAGTGCGGGCGTCCACCAACACCTGACGACCGCCGATGGTCCACATGGAGCCATCCATAGCTTCGATGAATCCCTTCCACTCCATCTGGGGCATGTCATCGTCACCGCCGTGATTGGAGGATTCGACTTTGATCTTGCGGGCGTAGAGGCTGCCGTCAGCGTTCTGGCGGGCCTTGACTTCGACGTAAGCGCCCACGTCAGCCGGGCCTTTGCGCTCGTCCATCTGGGTGTTATCGTCCACCATCACCTGGCGGCCGCCGATGGTCCACATATTGCCGTTCTTAGCCTCAATGGTTCCTTTGAATTCGACTTCGTGATTGTTGTCGTCATCGTGATCGGATTCTTTGACCTCGATCTCCTTGGCCCAAAGGCTGCCGTCGGACTGGCGGATGGCCTCCACATCGACGGTGGCGCCGACGACCGCGGGGCCGTGCTCTTCGTCAATTTTCGTGTTGCTGTTCACCGTGACGGTAGTGTCGTCGATGAGCCACTGGTCGCCGTTCTGGCTCTTGATGACGCCGCGGAACTCGACCTCGTCGCCATGATGGGGCGTGGAAGTCGGCTCGGGCGTTTCGGTGGGATCCGGGGTCTCGGTGGGATGCGGGGTGGAAGTGGGATCCGGGGTCTCAGTAGGATGAGGCGTTTCGGTGGGATGAGGCGTTTCGGTGGGATGGGGGGTCTCGGTGGGTTCCGGCGTTCCATGGCTTTCTTTCACTTCGATCTTCTTGGCGTAGTAATCGCCATCACTGCGACGCTTGGCTTTGACTTCGACAAAAGCCCCCACCTCGGCAGGCCCGTGCTCTTCGTCGATCTCGGTCTTGTCATCGACATACACGGTTTTGCCATCAATGGTCCAATACTCGCTGCCCTTGTATTCAATGTAGCC
Source organism: uncultured Caldilineales bacterium (assembly GCA_964503945.1). GTDB lineage: Bacteria > Chloroflexota > Anaerolineae > J102 > J102 > M2005. The sequence continues at coordinate 1,567 of CAZDCN010000121.1, read as the reverse complement.
TTCGAATTCGACGTCATCGTCGTCATGGTTGGGCAGCGTCACCTGGCTCTGGCCATCAGTGGAGACGGCGGGGTTTTGCACCCTGTCGCCATCTTTGCCGCCCTGGGCATAGGCCGGCGCGATGGCGAACAGGCCCAGAGCCAGGAATGCGAGAATAATGAGAGTAGTTAGTCGTTTCATGGAATTGGTCTCCTTGTGTGGGTGAAATAGGGGAATGAAGGATGGAAAATTTCGTGTTGTTCAACCATCAATAACGCATGGGAAGAGAAATGGATACGGGCGCGGACAAGTTTTTTGGAAATCATGTCAAGGATTCCTTTCGCCATGAAACAGCCATCAGGTAGAGAAAGGTTTCTTTCTGCGTTTTGGCCCTGTGCTATGATAGAATAGAAATCTGATATTTGGATTTCCTTTTGCACATACATTGCTGAACGCATCATTCGGTCAGGCATTTTCACGACGCCCGCACCATGGAAAAAGATCAAGCACATCGAGCGCTCGCTCTCTTTAGCAACGCCAACTGGGCTGCTTTTGTGATGGCAGTGACGTTGCTCTCGGTTTTCAACTCATCATTGTCTCTGTTTCCATTTCCGGACGAGGCCGTGACGGTGTTGGCCTCAGTCAACGTATCCATTACCTTCATCCTCTGGGCCGACTTTTTCTATATGCTGCGGCGGGCCCCGGATCGTCGTGAATTTTGGCGTTCATATTATGGCTGGCTCGCTTTCCTTGGCAGCTTTCCTTTCCTTCGTATTCTGCGGGTCATCTGGTTCTGGTTGGTGTTGAAGAAGGAGGGAAAACGCCCAAAGGATCTCCTGGCCCGAATCTCGGTGAATCGTGACGCTCAGGGCACGCTGTTGGGCGTGCTGTTTGTCGTCATTGTGGTGTTTCAATTTGCTGTGGTGTCCATACTCGCTTTTGAAGCGCCTGCCGCGGATGGAAATATCCGTTCCGTCAATGATGCTTTCTGGTGGGCGTTCGTGACGGTTTCCACCGTGGGCTATGGTGACAAATATCCCGTGACCCAAGGGGGACGGATTGTGGGCTTTGCACTGATACTGGTGGGCATTGCGTTGTTTTCAGTCATTACCGGGACGTTGACCCAATGGTTTTTGGGACAGCGACGAATCCGCCATGGGAAGAAGTCCTCTTCCAAACAAGGTCAGGAGGCGCCTAACCAGCAAGATGGAAGATCGGTTGGGCCGAAACCACTGAAAGAAACAACGTTGGACGAAATCAAAACCTTGCTGGAACAACAGGCGCGAACCTATCAACAAGACATTGATGAACTCAACGCGCGTTTGGCTGAACTCGAAGCTCGACTTAAGGACCGCGGGCCGTAGTGGCTTTCGGTCGGGGCCATGATGGCCCTGGTTTCTTCCTCGCCCTGCTCTACGTTATAATCCCCCCATGAAACGCGTGCTGGCTTTCGCAGTTCTGTTGCTTTTGTTGCTTCTTGCCCTGCCCGCCAACGCGTTGCAGACCCGCCGCGCCGCGCCTCCGCCCTGGCCGGACGACATCGCAGCCGACCATCGGGCCGTGGCCATCAACATGGATCTGGCCGATC
>CAZDCN010000120.1:0-6359 GCA_964503945.1 uncultured Caldilineales bacterium | reverse complement strand
GGCGCTACGCTAGACCCTTCGGTCGCTACGCTCCCTCAGGGTGACGTGGCAGAGGCCTATTTACGAAGCAGGGGAAAGACTTTTCGCAGCCGGGGGTTGGGCGTGACGCCCGGGATGCGCCCGCGCTTGGCCACAGGACGCCCTTCAATCTCCTTGATGTCCGCGGTGAAGTCGATGGGGGGCGCGCCCGAAATGGCGCTGCCGATGCCAAAACCATCCACCGGCGCGCCCGCGTCCTTGAACTCGCGGATGCGCTCCGGGGTGACGCCGCCGCTGACGAAGATCTTCACGTGGGTGAAGCCCTCCAGGTCGAGCCGCGCCCGCACCTCCTTCACCAGGTCGGGCGTCACCCGGCCTCGCTCCGAGGGGGTGTCCAGGCGCACGCCCCACAGGCGATGGCCCAGGGCCCGGGCCACCCGCAGGCTCTCCTCGGCCTCATCTTTGAAAGTGTCCACCAGGGCGATGCGCCGCACGTCGGGGTCGATGTGGCGGTCGAAGGCCTCCACCGCGCGCACGGTGTCGCCCAGGCTGAGGATGAGGGCGTGGGGGATGGTGCCCGAGGGCTGGACGCCCGCCAGCCGCGCGCCCGCGGGCGTGGCGCAGCCCACGCATCCCCCCACCATGGCCGCGTACTCCATCCGCGCGGACACATCGGGGTGGACGTGGCGGGCGCCAAAGCTGATGACCGGGATGGGATCGGCCGCTTCGACGCAGGCCCGGGCCGCGGTGGCCCAGCCCGTCTCGTGGGCCAGCATGCCCAGATAGGCCGTCTCGTAGATGGCGAAGGTCTGGTAGGGCCCGGTGATGCGCAGCACCACCTCGCGGGGTTCGATCTCCGAACCTTCGGGCAGGGCCCAGACTTCGGCGTCGGGGGGCAGGACCCGGGCCAGGAGGTTGAGGGCCTCGTTCATGCCCGCGAGCACGGCGCGCCGACGGGTGAACACCTCCATGCTGACGCGCGGGTTCACCCCCTCGGCTTCGAGGATGTGTTTGGTGCGAAGGAAATAGACGTCGGCGTTGTCGCCTTGCAGGGTGGCTTCGCTGGGCGCAAACCGTTCGTCGGTGAAATCAAAGTCAGGCATGAGCCGGTTCCTTTTCTTGGGAGCGGAGCCAGGTTTCGTAGTCGGGAACCACGGTCACGCCCAGGATTTTCTCCATGTGCTTCAGGGCGAAGGCGTGGGCCTCGGGATCGAAGCTGGTCACCGCGTTGGCGGGGATGACGACGGGGTAATCGCGGTTGCGCAGGTCCGCGGTGGTGAACATCACGCAGATGTCGGTGGCCACGCCGGTGACGATGACCACATCGGGATTCAGACCCTTGAGCGCGTCATCCAGGTTCGTGTCGAAGAAGGCGCTGTAGCGGCGCTTGTTGATGACGATGGCGTTGCGGGCGAATTCGGCCAGCTCGGGGTCGATCTCCGTCTCCCATGTGCCTTTCACGCAGTGGGGCGGCCACATCTGGAATTCCTGATCATCGGGATCGTGCCAATCGCGGGTGAAGATGAAATGCGCGCCCTTCGCGCCCTCCGCCTGCAAGATGTCGCGGATGGGGCCGATGATCTCGCGCACGCTCTCGCCCGCATAGAGCGCGCCTTCGGGGTCGGTGAACCCCCGTTCCATATCGATCACCATGACAACGGTGGTCATGTTTCACCTCCTGGGTTGAGTAGGGTGGTCGGGAAACAAGTTCGTGTAAAAACTACACTAAGCCTCGTTTTCATTATACACGACTTGACGGGCTTTGTAAAATGGAGATTCGTATCGCCATCCGATTGCCATCTTTCTCAGGCTATGCAAAAATATGGCAACCGCGCCCCTTTCCGCATCTATCCGTCCTTCGGGAGATCCAGCCATGAACGCCAGTCAAGAACACATTCAAGACTTCGCCCAGACGCTGAAGAAATACAGCGCCGCGGAGATCAAAACCGATCTCGCCACCCGCATCCTCTACAGCACCGACGCATCCATCTACAAAATCACCCCCCTGGCCGTGGTCATCCCCAAACATGATGACGACGTGCTGGCCGCGGTGGAAACCTGCATCGAGTACGGCCTGCCCGTGCTGCCCCGGGGCGGCGGCTCCAGCCTGGCGGGACAGACCGTGGGCGAGGCGGTGGTCATCGATTTCACCAAGCACCTGGACCAGATCATCCGGGTGGATGGCGCCCAACGTCGGGTGCGGGTGCAGCCGGGCCGCACCCTGGACATGCTCAACAAGGCGCTGAAGCGTTACGGCCTCATGGTGGGGCCCGACCCCGCCAGCAGCAATCGGGCGGTGGTGGGGGGCATCATCGGCAACAACAGCACCGGCTCCCACAGCATCGTCTATGGCCGCATGGTGGATCATGTGCGCTCCCTGCGCGTGGTCATGGCCGATGGTCGGGAGGCGCTCTTCGGCCCGGTCTCATGGGACCGCGTCCACCAGCTCGCCCAGGGCGACGGTCTGGAAGCCCGGCTTTATCGCGATCTCATCCCGCTGATTCGCGACAACGCGGCCCTCATCGACGAGCAATTCCCCAAATACTGGCGGCGTTCGGGCGGCTACAACTTGGATTATCTGCGCCAACAACTGGATGGCGACACATTCAACTTCGCGCCCATCCTCGTGGGCAGCGAGGGCACGCTGGCGGTCACGCTGGAGGCGGAGATCAGCCTCGCGCCCATCCCCCGCTACAAAGCCCTGGCCATCCTCCATTTCGACACCCGCGAGGAAGCCTTTCGGGCGGTGCCCGGCCTGCTGGAGCTGAAGCCCTCCGCGGTGGAGCTCATCGACGACTATCTGCTGCGCCTCACCCGCTCCGCGCCCGCATGGAACAAGCGCCTCACCTTCATCGAAGGGGATCCCATGGTCGTTTACATCGTGGAATTCTCGGGGGATGAGCCGGGCTGGATCGAGGACCGGCTGGGCGCGCTGAAACAGCATCTGGCCCGCACGGGCTACAACAACCCGGTGGTCACCCTCACCGACCCGGCGGCCCAGGCCAATGTGTGGGAGGTGCGCAAGGCCGGTCTGGGATTGCTGCTTTCCATGCGCGGGGACGCCAAACCCCTGCCCGGCATCGAGGATGTGGCCGTGCCGCCCGAAAACCTGGCCGATTACATGAAAGAGCTCTGGCAGACCATGAAGGATCGGGGCGTGGTCGCGGCCATGTACGCGCACGCGTCCGCGGGCTGCGTGCATGTGCGCCCCATCCTCAGCCAGAAGAAGCAGGAGGACATCGACACCCTTATCTATCTGATCACCGAATCGGCCCGCCTGGCCAAAAAATATGGCGGCGTGCCCAGCAGCGAGCACGGCGACGGCCTGGCCCGCAGCTATCTCAACCCCGAGTTCTTCGGTCCCGAGATCTACGATCTCTTCCGCCGGGTGAAGGGCGCGTTCGACCCCGACAATCTCATGAATCCCCACAAGGTGGTGGACCCCCTGCCGCCCGACCAGCACCTGCGCTACGGTCCCGACTACCGCACTCTCCCCATCCAACCCGTGTGGGATTGGTCCCGCGATGGGAGTTTTGCCATGGCGGTGGAGATGTGCAACGGCGCGGGGGTGTGCCGCAAGCTGGATGTGGGGACCATGTGCCCCTCGTTCCAGGCGACGCGGGATGAAGCGTTCAGCACGCGCGGACGGGCCAACCTGCTGCGCGCGGCGCTGTCGGGCGAGATGCCCGGCGGGCTGGAGAACCCGGACCTGCATGAGGCGCTGGACCTCTGCCTGGGCTGCAAGGCCTGTAAGAGCGAGTGCCCCTCCAGTGTGGACATGACCAAGCTCAAGACCGAGGCTTACGCGCAAAAGTACAGGACCTCCCGCCCGCCCCTGCACGCCTGGGTGTTCGGCCACATCCATGAGCTCTCCCGTTGGGGCAGCGCGTTCGCGCCCCTCTCCAACTGGCTGCTGAACTTCCCTCCCACCCGCTGGGCCATGCAGAAGGCGCTGCACATCCATTCCGACCGCCGTTTCCCCCCATTCCAGCGCAAGACCTTCACGGCCCGCTTCCGCGCCCACCGCCGAGCGCACGCCCCCCAGGCGTCGAATCGCCGGGTGGCGCTGTTTGTAGACACGTTCACCGAATACAACGAGCCGGAGGTGGGGATGGCCGCGGTGCGGGTGCTGGAGGCGGCCGGGGTTCAGGTGGAGGTCACGCCGGCCATGTCGTCGGGCCGCCCCGCGCTTTCTCAGGGATTGGTTCCCCACGCCAAGCGGGCCGCGGCCGCGGTGGCGGCGGCCCTGCTGCCCTACGCCCGCGCGGGCGTCCCCATCATCGGGCTGGAGCCCAGCAGCCTGCTCACCATCCGCGACGATTATCCCGACCTGCTGAACACCGAGGAAGCCCGCCTGGTGGCGCAGAGCGTCCTCCTCTTCGATGAATATCTGGCGCAACTGCTGGAGGAGGACCCCCGCGCCCTACCCCTGGAGAAGAAAAACACCCACTTCCTGGTGCACGGGCACTGCCATCAAAAGGCGCTGGTGGGCGAAGAGCCTCTGTTCAAGGTGCTGGAGGCTATTCCCAGCGCGAGGGCGGAGAGCACCGAGGCGGGGTGCTGCGGCATGGCGGGGGCGTTTGGTTACGATGCGGAGCATTTCGAGGTGAGCAAGGCCATTGCCAACGATCGGCTCATCCCCAGCATTCAAAGCCACAAGAATTCGGTGATTGTGGCCAATGGCACCTCCTGCCGCCATCAGATCATCGAGCTCACCGGCCGCGAGCCGGTGCATCTGGCCGTGGCCCTGGCTCAGGCGTTGGGCGTGTAGCCGTAGGCGTCCCCGTCCAGAAAGACTTTCAAGGTCTGCGAGACCTTGAAAGTCTATGGTGTGCGCCGACCGCGTTGCTGATTTGACAAAGCCACTCCCGCCCGCTTACAATCCCTCCCCGGTCAAAGGCGACAGCATCAGGCTGTCGTCTTTTTTCATCCCCCCATTCAGGAGAAAACCATGGTACAGAAACGATACATCAAAACCCGCAACGCCATGAAAGTCACCTTCAAAGTCGATTTCGCCAAAAAAGCGCAGGAGGTGGAGCTGCTGGGCGACTTCAACGGTTGGACGCCCCAGCCCATGAAACGCAACAGCCGCGGCGTCTACCAGGCCACCGTGGAGCTGGAGCCCGGCCGGGCGTACCAGTATCGCTATCGCATCGACGGGCGTTGGGAGAACGATTGGGCCGCAGATGCCTACGCGCCCAATCCCTTCGGCGACGAAAACTCCGTGGTCATTTGCTGAGCCCCCAAGACCTCGGAGGTCTGGCAGACCTCCGAGGTCTGCGCTCTCGCCCCCATGCGCCTCGCCATCCTCGCCGACATCCACGGCAACATCCACGCCCTGCAGGCCGTGGCCGCGAAGCTGGAGCAGCTCCAGCCTGACGCGGTCATCGTTGTGGGCGATCTCATCAACGCGGTTCCGTTCAGCAGCCAGGTTGTGGATTTCATCCGGGCTACCGACTGGGTCGTGCTGCGCGGAAACCATGAGTTCTACTATCTGGATTTCGTGGGCGGTCGAGCCCCGGACGATTGGCAAGACCCCGAACGCTGGGGCCAGCTCCACTGGCTGGCCGAGCACCTGCGCCCGGACCAGGGCGCTTATCTCGCAGCCCTGCCCGATGACCTGACCCTGTTCTACCCCGGAACCGAGCCCATCCGCCTGGCCCACGGCGCGCCCGGCAACCATCGGGCCGGGTTCACCCCCGACATGCCTGCGGCGCGCATCGCCTCCATCCTGGCGAATGTGGAGCAGCCCACCTTCATCAACGCCCACACCCACCAGCAGATCGACCGCATCATCACCCAACCCGCGCCAGCCCCGGAGGAAACGGGCGATCCCGCCTTCTATCTCGACCGCTCAGCAACTCCCTCGCCCCGCACCTGGCACGTCATCAACCCCGGCAGCGTGGGCCTGCCCCTGAACGGCGATGTGCGGGCCCAGTTCGCGCTCATCGAAAGCGTCCCGCCTCGGGCCATCCCCGGCGGCTGGCGGGTGAGCCACTACCGCGTGGCCTATGATCGTCGCCCGGCCTTAGCGGCCTATCGGGCCAGCGGCATGCTGGAACGGGGCGGCGTCATCTCCGAACTCTTCTACTGGGAGCTGGTCACCGCCCGCTGGGAGATCCCCTACTTCTTCCAATGGCGACGGACGCATCTTCCCGAAAACGGCGTGTCCTTTGAAGACGCTTTCCGGGCCTACAAGGAAGCCACGGGCCGGGAAGCGTTCATCCGTCAGCGCGACCCGCTGCTTCGTAAATAGCTTTGGAGCACGCGGATGACGCGGATGAACGCCGATGAAAGAAAGACAGCAAACCTCATGTGCCACTTTCTTCGCATGGTATGTTTTGGCGGTCGAACACCCGCAGGTGAACCTGCGGGCTAGA
>CAZDCN010000119.1:0-6376 GCA_964503945.1 uncultured Caldilineales bacterium | reverse complement strand
AGTTGGAAGCGTCCATGCATCGACACCCGGCGATGAATCGCCGGGCTACAAAACAACGCCGGATGAAATCCGGCTTAGCCACGAAAGGGCGCCGTTCGTAGCTGGGGAAATGATTCCCCGGCGGAGGCGGCAGACGCCAACCCTCAACTGATTACTGATTTAGGACGCCCCCTTTTCCGATCTCCGCCAGTGACTCCCACCGCCATCCTCCTCATCACCCTCTCCGTCTTCGCCCACGCGGGCTGGAACCTGCTGGGCAAACGACAGCCCACGGTCGCGTTTTTCTTTCTTGCCACAGGCGCAGCCGCTGTGCTGATGACGCCCTGGCTATGGTACAATCGCACTGTCATGCCATGGATGGCGCCCGGCATCTGGGCCATGGTGACGATGACCGGCCTGTTCCAGGCCATCTACTTCTCGGGCCTGGCCGGAGCCTATCGCCACGGAGATATGTCCCTGGCCTATCCTTTGCTACGGGCACTGCCCGTGCTTTGGATCACAGCCATCAGCTTCCTCCTGGGCCGGGGCGCCCAGATCACGCCTCTGGGCCTGGTTGGCATGCTCGCCGTGGCCGCGGGCTGCCTGATCCTGCCCCTGAAGAGCTTTCGCCACGTGCGCCTGCGCGACTATCTGGCCTTGTGTTGTCTCTTTGCGCTGGCGGCTGCGGCAGGCACCACGGGTTACACCATCATGGACGACCAGGCCCTGCGGCAGCTCCGCCACAGTCTGGCATGGATGCCAACGACCCAGATCACGCTGTTTTACATCAGCCTACAAACCTGGAGCACGGCCTTATGGCTGGCGGCGTTCCTCCTGGTTCTTCCATCCGAAAAAGAACGCCTGCATAAGCTGTGGAGGAATGGAAGAGGCCAGGCTGCGCTCACCGGTCTGGTCATCACCAGCGCTTATGGCTTGGTGCTCGCGTCCATGGCTTATGTCACCAACGTCAGCTATGTCGCCGCGTTTCGACAGATGAGCATTCCCCTGGGCGCGCTTCTGGGCGTCTGGCTGCTGAAAGAACCGCCCTATCGCCCCAAACTCGTCGGCGTGGGCGTTGTTTCCATGGGACTCATCCTCGTCGCGCTTTTCTGAGCATCTCGTATGCAGAAACTTGTTTCCTGGTTCCGATCGACTCTCATCATACTGTGGATGCTCCTTTCGCCCTTGGCCATGGGCGTGTGGATGCTGTTTCATCCCAAAGAGGAATGGCTGAACGCGGATCGGGCCTTCCTGCATTTCATTCGCTGGGGCGTGCAAAAAATCGTGTCCATCGAGGTGGAAGTGGAAGGCCGGGAGCACCTCACGAAACACCAGCCCTGCATTTTTCTGAATAATCACCAGCACACCATCGAAGCCGCCCTCATCGCCGAGGTGTATCCGCCTCGCACCGTGGTTGTCGCCAAGATGGGCCTGCGCAAAATTCCCATCGCCGGCTGGATTTTCGAGAAAGCGGGCAATGTGTTCATCAATCGCCAGGACCTGGAGCAATCCATTCGGGCCATGTCAGAACTGGCGGAGCGAATGCGGCGGGAGAAGATCAATCTCTGGATCTTCCCCGAGGGCCGGCTGAACACCGACCGGGTGGGCCTGGGCCCGTTCAAAAAAGGCCCCTTCCACATGGCCATCCAGTTGCAGGCGCCCCTCGTCCCTGTCCTCTTCAGTCCCTCCTACTGCTTGCTGGACGCTATCGCTGGTCACGCCCGCTCGGGCAAGGTTTGGATCAAGGTTTTGGAGCCTATCCCCACTGCGGGGCTGACCGAGGCGGATGTGGCAGCGTTGCGAGACATCGCTTTTCGGCGCATGAAAGCTGCTTACGAGGAGCTAGAAACCCGGGCGTTCGGCCAGCTCCCCCACCACCAAGTGAATTGTGAATATGTCCGAGAAACCCAATAACCTGCTCCGCCCCTGGCGGCGTCTGGACACCCGCGAGATCTATGCCAACGCCTGGCTGCGTTTACAGATCGACCGCGTGGAGCTGCCCGATGGCCGCCCTTACGATTACACCATCATCCATCGCTTCACAGACGGCGTGGCCGCGCTGGTGTTCGACAATCAGAACCGGCTCCTGCTGGAGCGGGAATACCGCTATCCCGTGGATGAAGTCATCTGGCAATTGCCAGGCGGCCTGGTGGACCCGGGCGAAGCGCCCCTGCCCGCCATCCAGCGGGAGCTGGCCGAAGAGACGGGGTATGTGGCCGAAACATGGGAGTATCTGGGCGCGTTTTGGGACAACCCCGCGCTTTCGGCCATGAAAATCCATCTGTTCCTGGCCCGCGGCGCACACAACAGCGCGCCCACCCACTTCGACGACGCGGAATTTCTGGAGGTGACGTGGCGCTCATGGGAGTGGGTGAAAGAAGCGGTGCGCTCGGGCGAGATCAAGGAACGCGTGTTGCTCTCAGGCCTGGGCTTGCTGCTGGCCCGCGGCTGGTGCTGAGCCGCGTCATAGACGGCAAGCGCGGTCTCTGCTACACTGTTCATAGCTCATACCATCTCCCATAACATTCACAAGGAGGCCGACGATGTTTCAAAAGATTCTCGTTGCCGTCGATCGTTCGCCCGCCGCGGAAAAGGCGGTCAATTACGCCCTCGACCTGGCCAAACTCACCCAGGCCCAGACGCTCATCGTCCACGCCTACCCGAAAATCCCCGACTTTCTTGGCGAACCCAATCTCTCCCAGGCCATCGCCCGCCATCTGGAACGGGCGGAAGATCTGGTGCAGCCCATCGTAGAAAAATTCGAGGCCGAGGGAGTGGAAGCCATTCCCGAAATCCTGGAAGGCCCGCCCGCTGACGCCATCCTTCGCGTGGCCTCGGCCCGCGAGGTGGACCTCATCATCATGGGCGCTCGCGGCCTGGGCTCCGTGGCCAGCTTGCTGCTGGGCAGCGTCAGCCAAAAGGTCATCGCCCACGCCGACTGCCCGGTGCTAGTCGTTCACGGACCGGAAGAAGAATAGCGGCCGCGCACGCGCGGGGCTCAATTCCACATCTCCGAACACAGCGCCACGAAATTCCTGAGAATACGAATTCCCACCTGCTGGCTCTTCTCCGGATGAAATTGTGCGCCCCAAATGCGCCCGCGGCGGACCATGGACGCGTACTCGAATCCGTAATCGGTGGTAGTGAGGATATCGCCCGGCTCTGCGGGATCACAGTAGTAGGAATGAACAAAGTAGGCGTAAGCGCCCTCCGGCACGCCCGCCAGAAGCGGATCATCCGGACGACGAATGTGTAACTGATTCCATCCGATCTGGGGAATGCGCAGGGTCTCTGGGAATTTGCGCACCCGACCGGGCAGCAATCCCAGCCCCTGCCAGTTCCCCATCTCCTCGCTGGTCTCGAACAACATCTGCATGCCCACGCAAATGCCCAGCAGAGGGATGTCATGCTCCACCACGCGCCTCACGATGGGAGCCAGGCCCGCGGCGTTGAGATTTGTGATACAGGCTCCGAACGCGCCCACGCCGGGCAGAATCACCCCATCCGAACTGAGGATGTGGTCGGGATCAGCGGAGAGGATCACAGTCTGGTCCAGGCCTGACTCAGCGATAGCCCGGGCCACGGCCTTCTCCACGCTGCGCACGTTGCCGATCTTGTAATCGAGAATTATGATCATGGATTGAGGAAGGGGTTCAGATCCTTGGGAATGTGACTACACTTGTCAAACGATGATCGCGCCTTTGGTGGATGGCACGCCCGCGCGGCGGGGGTCCTGGCGAGTGGCCGCGTCCAGGGCCCGGCCAAAGGCCTTGAACAGGGCCTCACACTGATGATGGTCGTTCCGACCATATTCCACCCGGGCGTGGAGATTCATGCCCGCATGGATGGCCACACTCTCGAAAAAATGCCCGATGAGGTCCGTGCCAAGACCGCCAATGCGGGGAGTGCGCCACGTCGCCTGGAACACCGTATAAGGCCGTCCGCTCAGGTCAATGGCGACCAAGGCCAGGGCCTCATCCATGGGAACGAAGGCGTGGGCCATACGCACAATGCCCTGGCGGTCGCCAAGGCCCTGGCTGATGGCCCTGCCCAGGCAAATGCCCACATCCTCCACCGTGTGATGCTCATCCACGTGGAGATCTCCCTTGGCCTTGACAGTCAGGTCAAAAAGGCCGTGGTGGGCGAAGAGCGTCAGCATATGGTCGAAAAAGCCGATGCCCGTGGCGATCTGGGCCTGCCCCGAGCCGTGCAGGTCCAATGTCAGACGGATGTCAGTCTCGCGCGTGGTTCGAGTAATCGTAACTGAAGGCATGATTCACCTGCATCCATTTGATGCCGCGAAAAAAGGATTTGGCATGACCATGGGATTATAGCTCATCCCGCGAAGGCGGCCAACAAACGCCCAGCGCCCAACGCATCGGATGCCATTTCCCCGGTTTTGATGTATAATGCAGAACGCTATGGCATCTCTGACCACGGTCTCATCAACCAATTACGCTGAATTCTCCGTACCGGATCGCTATCACGCCAACCGCAAGGGGCCCAAACGCTGGTTGTTTTCCCACGCCATGCGGTATTGGTATCTCTGGGTCTTGTTGATCATCGGGGCGCTTTCCAACGCGTTGCTGGCTTCGGCCATCCCCATCCTCACAGGGCAGGCGTTTAACGGCATCCTGGCGGATCCGCCACTGCTGAACATCCTACTGCGGTCTGCGGTGTTGATCCTGCTTTCGCAATTATTGCGTAGCGGGCTCCAGCTCATGCGCAATTTCAGCGCGGAGCTCATTGGTCAGCGCCTGGAGCGAGATATCCGGGACGAGCTGTATGTCAGCCTGTTGGGGAAGGATATGTCCTTCCACAGTTTGCAGCCGGTGGGCGACACCATGGCCCGGGCCACCAACGATGTGCGGGAGATCAACTTCATGTTCAATCCGGGCGTGAATCTGGTCATCGGTTCGCTGATGTTCATGTTCATGCCCCTGGTGATGGCTCCCCGCTACCATCCGGCGCTGATGCTGGCTCCGGCAGCCTTCTCCGTTCTCTACGTCCTGGCTCTGGCCCAATATCTGCACGAATTGCAGCCCATCACCCGCAAGGTGCGAGACTCGTTTGGCGTCATGAACACGCGTCTGGCCGAGGTGCTGGATGGCATCGAGACGGTAAAGGGCGCGGCCCAGGAGGAGCAGGAAGTGCGGCGGTTCGAGAAGGTCGCCCGCAGCTTCCGCGACGCTTTCGTGCATCAGGGCGATGTCGAGGCCCGTTTTGTGCCCCTGCTGCTACTGGCCCTGACCAACGCCGCCGGATTTCTGCACGCGGTGATTCTTTTCCGCCGTGGGCTTATCAACACCGGAGATGTGGTGGCCTACATGGGCCTGCTGGCGCTGCTGGGATTCCCCACCTTTATCTCCTTGTTCGCCTACTCGCGGGTCTCGTCGGGCGTGTCCGCGGCCCGGCGCATCCTGGAGCTTATCAACACCGAGACCGAAATCGATCAGAATGCGGGCGGCTACGCCGAAGCAATGCGGGGAGAGGTCGTCTTCGATCACGTCAATTTCGTTTATCCCGCCGAGACCGAACCGGTGCTGCACGACATCTCCTTCCGCGTCCATCCCGGTCAGCGCGTGGCCGTGGTGGGGCAGACCGGCGCCGGCAAGACCACCCTGGTCAAGCTCATCAACCGCACCTACGACGTCACCGCCGGTCGGGTGCTGGTGGATGGCGTGGATGTGCGAGAATGGGATATGGAAGCGTTGCGCCGCCAGATTTCCATCATCGAACAGGATATTTTCCTCTTCTCCCGCTCCATCGCCGAAAATATCGCGTTCGGGCGGCCCGACGCCACGCTGGAGGAGGTCATTGCCGCCGCCAAGGCGGCCCAGGCCCATGACTTCATCCTCACTTTCAAAGATGGCTACCACACCGTCATCGGCGAACGCGGGGTCACCCTTTCGGGCGGTCAACGGCAACGGCTAGCCCTGGCCCGGGCCTTCCTCACCGATCCCGCCATCCTCATTCTCGATGACTCCACCAGCGCCATCGACAGCGCCACCGAAGACAAAATCCAGCGGGCCATCTTCGCCGCCTCCAAAGGCCGCACCACCTTCATCATCACCCACCGCCTCTCCCAAATCCGCTGGGCCGATCTCATTATCGTGCTGCGCAAGGGCCGTATCGCGGCCATGGGCGATCACGAAACCCTGCTCCGCACCTCCGAGGCCTACCGCCGCATCTTTCAGTAAGCGTCTCACGCCAGGCCGCTAGGACGCCAAGGGAAATGAGGAAATAGATCGAGATTCAATCGAGATTCGATGGAGATTCAGAATCTTAATGAAACTCGATGAAATGATGCTTGGGACGTCCATACATTTACACTCCCTCCCACCCATCGTCGGGCCGCCGCCCGCAAATCCAGTCCACTGAACACCGCCAATGGGAT
>CAZDCN010000118.1:0-6397 GCA_964503945.1 uncultured Caldilineales bacterium | reverse complement strand
ACGAGCTGTGGCGGGTGAGCGCCCAGGTCATCAACCACGACATCACCCCCGAGGAGGCCGCTCAGCAGATCGAAGAGGGTCTGGCCAAGTGGTATCCTCCCCATCAGAAATAAACGCAGTCCATCCCAGCAGGCAGCGGCTCCTGTCGCTGCCTGCGCCTTTTTTCATGGGAGGCGAATGCGATGGCAAGCACCCGGCCCAAGCGTAAACGGCAGTTTCCGTGGCATATCCTGATTTTTTTGGCCCCGGCCACCATCATCTACACCCTGTTTATGGTGTATCCCCTGTTCGACTCCATGCGCCTGAGTTTTTTCGGCATCGACAAACAGGGAAATGAATTCTTTGTGGGGTTTCAGAATTACATCACCCTATTCACCGACGAACTCTGGCAGCCGCGCTTGTGGGGCGCTTTCAAGCATAATGTGATCTTCTTCCTGATCCACATGGTGGTGCAGAATTCCATCGGGTTGCTGTTGGCGGCCATCCTCACCTCTCGACTGGTTCGGGGCATTGGCTTTTTCCGCACGAGCTTCTTCATGCCCGCGATGCTCTCTTTCGTGATTGTGGGCTTCATTTGGGAGCTGATCCTGAGCCCGTTGTGGGGCGTGGCCAAGGACATTTTGGGCGTCTTCGGACTTGAACATCTCTACGCTCCCTGGTTGGGGCTGGAGGGTCCGGCGCTCATCGCCCTTTCTTTCATTTCGGTCTGGCAATTCATCGGCATCCCCATGATGCTTTTCTATGCCGCGCTCATCGGCATCCCCGACGAACTCATCGAGGCCGCTACGGTGGATGGAGCCAGCGGCTGGAAGACCTTCTGGAAGGTGAAATTTCCCCTGATCCTGCCTACGGTGGGCATCGTCACCATCCTCACCTATGTGGGGAATTTCAACGCCTTCGACCTGATCTACACCACCCAGGGCGCGCTGGCGGGACCCAACTTCTCCACCGATATCATGGGCACCTTCTTCTACCGCACCTTCTTTGGCCAACAGTTGCAACTGGGCGACCCCGCCATGGGGGCCACCGTCGCCACGGTGATGTTCTTCATCATCCTGGTGGGCGTGCTCCTCTACATGTTTGGCTTCCAGCGCAAGATCGACACCTACGAATTGTAAGGGAGAGCGCATTATGGATTCATCACGTTCACGTCTTCGTCAGTGGCTTGCGAAAGTTCTGCTTTATCTTGTTTTGCTGAGCGCCACGGTCGTTGCCCTGTTCCCCATTGTGCTGATCCTGATGAATTCCTTCAAAGAACGCAAGGCCATCTTCAAACAACCGATGATGCCGCCCCTCCCCGACACATTCAGTCTCATCGGCTACGAGAAGGTGATCGAGCGATCCAACTTCGGGCTCTATTTCACCAACAGCCTCGTTGTCACCCTGGGGTCCATGTTCCTCATTCTGCTCTTCGGGGCGATGGCGGCCTGGGCGCTTTCGGAGTACGCGTTCAAGGGCAATTCCTTCCTGGGATTGTATCTGGCCCTGGGCATCATGATCCCCATCCGCCTGGGCACGGTCAGCATCCTGCGTCTGGTCGTCAAAATGGATCTGGTGAACACACTGTGGGCGTTGATTCTGGTGTACACGGCCATGGGCCTGCCGTTGACCATCTTCATCCTTACCGCCTTTATGAAACAAGTGCCCAGGGAATTGAAGGAGGCCGCGCGGCTGGATGGAGCCAGCGAATACCGCATTTTCTGGATGATCCTGCCCCTGGTGCGGCCCGCCATCGCGACGGTGGCCGTCTTCACCATGATCCCCATCTGGAACGACCTGTGGTTCCCGCTGATTCTTGCCCCCGGCGAAAAGACCAAGACGGTGACGTTGGGAGCGCAGCAATTCCTGGGGCAGTTTGTCAGCGATTGGAATGCGGTGCTTTCCTCGCTGACCCTGGCCATGGTGCCCATTCTCATCATCTACATCCTCTTCTCCCGCCAGATCATCCGTGGTCTCACCGCGGGCGCAGTGAAATAGGCCCTTGACAATTCTGGCAAGCAGGGCCAGGCCAGCTTAACCAGACTTATCAGAAGTTATATCAGGAGATTGCTATGAGCCTCAACGTTGGCATTGTGGGCGTGGGCGCGATGGGAAGCGTTCACGCCGAAGCATGGATGCATACTCCCGCCCGTATCGTGGGATTCGTGGCGGAGAAGTTTGAGCATGCCCAGGCTATGGCCGAAAAATACCACGCCCGGGCCTATCCCAGCCTGGCGGCGATGCTACCCGATATCGATGTGGTGGACATCTGCACGCCCACCCATCTACATCACGTCATGACCTTGCAGGCCGCGGCCGCGGGCGTGGATGTCATCTGCGAAAAGCCCCTGGCCCGGACCCTGGCCGAGGGCAGGGAGATGATCGAAGCCTGTCGAGAGGCTGGCGTGAAATTACTGGCGGCCCACGTGGTGCGCTTTTTCCCCGAATATGTGCGGGCCAAACAGGCGGTGGACGCGGGCCAGGTGGGCGACGTGGCTGTCGTCCGCCTGCAACGCGATGTGTTCCGCCCCCGCAAGGCCGATGACAACTGGTTTCTCGACTTCGAACGCTCGGGCGGCATGATTTTAGACCTGATGATCCACGATTTCGACTACGCCCGCTGGATTGCAGGGGATGTGACTCGCGTGTTTTGCAAACACATCGGCGATCCCGGCATCACGCCGGGCGATCACGCGCTGGCCATCCTCACCCACGCCAATGGCGCCATCAGCCATGTGGAAGGCTCCTGGGCCTATCCCCCGCCCACGTTCCGCACCCAGTTCGAGATCGCGGGTTCGGGCGGGTTGCTGGTCCATAATTCCGACGCCAGCGCGCCCATCGCCACTTACTGGCATAAGAGCGAGGATGACGCCGCGGGCGAGGTGCCCGTGCCCGCCAGCCCGCTGCTGGAAAACCCTTATGTTACCCAAATCAAAGCTTTTTACGACCATCTCACCACCGGAGCGCCCATCCCCGTCACCGCGGAGGACGCCCTGGCCGCGTTGGCGATCGCGTTGGCCGCGATCGCGTCGGCCGAGCGTGGAACTGCGGTGGCCATTGACCAGGAGGCGGGACGATGAAAATCGGCATTATGAGCTTCGCTCATCTCCATGCAGAATCCTACGCCCATCAACTGAAATCCTTGCCCGACATCGACTTCATCGGCATTGCCGACGATGATGCCGATCGAGGGCGGCGCTTCGCCCGGATGTACGACGTCCCCTTCTTCGAAAGCTACGAAGCGCTGCTGGCCCGGCAGCCCGATGGCGTCATCGTCACCTCGGAAAACGTGCGCCATCGCCCCTTGACGGAGCTGGCCGCGGCCGCGGGCGTGCACGTCATGTGCGAGAAACCTCTGGCCACCTCGCTGGAGGATGGTCGGGCCATGCTACAAGCGTGCGAGGACGCGGGCGTGATTCTGATGACGGCATTCCCCATGCGTTTCTCCGCTCCCATCCTGGAGATCAAAACCCTGTTGGATCAGGGCGCTCTAGGCCGGGTGCTGGCCGTGAACAGCGTCAACCAGGGGCAGATGCCTAAACGATATCGAGACTGGTTCGTAGACAAGGAGCTGGCTGGCGGCGGTTCCGTGTTCGACCACACCGTGCATCTGGCCGATGTGTTGCGATGGTATCTGGAAGAAGAGGTAGTGGAAGTCTATGCTCAGACCAATCGCATCATGCATCGGGATGCGGTGGAGGTGGAGACGGGTGGGCTGCTGCTCATCACCTTCGCCGATGGGACCTTCGCCAGCATCGATTGCAGTTGGAGCCGGCCCATGAACTATCCCACCTGGGGCGGTCTGGCTTTGCAGCTCATCGGGCAGAGAGGCGTCGTGCACGTGGACGCGTTCAGCCAAAATATCATCGCCTACAGCAACACCGACCTGCCCGCCTGGATTCCCTGGCTTTCCGATCCGGACGGCGCCATGGTGCAGGAATTCGTCAGCGCCATCCGGGAAGCGCGTCCCCCCCGGGTGACGGGCCATGACGGCTTCAAGGCCATGGAAGTGGCTCTGGCCGCGTATCGTTCCGCCGAGCTGGGCCAGCCGGTCCCTTTGCCGCTGGATATTCAGGATGCTTGAGCAACCGTGCCGCAAAACTGACTCTAGTTGACGCGCACAGCGCCTGCCTGGCATCCGATGAAGAACCCATGGCGACCGATGCAGCCCCCTGGGATTTCTTCAACCTGGGGCCGGGAGTGCTTGCAAAGATGCTTGCACAAAACCGTCGTTGTTCGATGGGCGGCTTTGTGCTACCATTGCGGACATGACCACTCGCTATTACATCCTCGAAAATCCATCCCCCCAACAGTGGCGGCGCATGCTCGATTGGGCCTTGGCCCGGGCGCAGCAAGTTGAGTTTTTGCACTTCGATCTGCGCGGCCCTTTGCCCAAAGATTTACGACCCTTCGAAGCACAGCTCGAAGCCACGTTCATCACCTGCTATTACTGGGGCGCGTTTCAGCTTCGAACTGCTCGGGTTTTCCGTTTGCATTTGAACGACGCCTTGCGCGAGTTTCTGACGGCCCGGCCCGCGCTCTCCGACTGGGTGGCTCCTCCCCCTGCGGTCATGGGGCCCGCCCTGTACGCCGACGATATCCCCATTTTCTGGACCATAGCTCACGAAAATCGGGTCTTCCTGTGGCTGGATGAGGAAGCGGCCCGGGAATGGCAGGCGCAAGGCGCGGCCCTGAAACCTGCCGAGGATCTCACCCCGCCCATTGTCAAGCCAGACGTCTCTTGCAAACGTCATTCCTGGGGCGATCGAACCATCATGATCCTGGCCCTCATCATCCTGCTGGGCTTTTTGGGGATGGCGTTTTTCATGATCGAAGGATTTCTTCGCCTGGCAGGCTTGCTCTGATTTCGCGGCGTTTACGTTTTCCCAACGGCCTGGGTGAGGGCGATGAGCGCGTCCAGTTTGGCCAGGGCCGCGCCCGAGTCGATGCTTTCCCGGGCCCGGGCCAAGCCCTTTTCCCAATCGCCGTCCTCGGCGCTCAGGGCCGCGGCCGCGTTGAGCAGTACGATGTCCCGCTTGGGGCCGCGCGCCTCGCCCGCGAGGATGGCCCGCAGGATGGCCGCGTTCTCTTCAGGCGTCCCGCCCATGAGGTCGCGCAGATGCGCGCGGGGCAGGCCCAGGTCCAGGGGATCGAACTCGCACGTGGTGACTTCACCCATCCACAACCGCGCGACCTGATTCACGCCCGTGGTGCTGAACTCATCCAGGCCGTCCGCGCCGTGGACCACATACGCGGCCCGCACGCCCAAACGGCCCAGCACGCGGGCGATGGGCGCCACCAGGTCGGGGGAGAAGACGCCCATCACCTGATGGGTGGCGTTGGCCGGGTTGGTGAGGGGGCCCAGGATGTTGAAGATGGTGCGCACGCCCAGCTCCCGCCGGGGGCCGATGGCGTGTTTCATGGCGGGGTGATGGTAGATGGCGTAGAGGAATCCGATGCCCGCCTCGTCGATGCAACGCCCCACCTGCTCCGGGGTCAGGTCCAGGTTGACGCCCAGGGCCTTGAGCACGTCCGCGCTGCCCGATTGGGAGGTGATGGAGCGGTTGCCGTGCTTGGCGACAGGAACGCCCGCGCCCGCGACCACAAAGGCCACGGTGGTGGAGATGTTGAAGGTGCCGCTGTGGTCCCCGCCCGTGCCGCAGGTGTCCACCAGTTGGCCATCCACGTGGTGATGGACGACCACCGCGTGTTCGCGCATGGCCCGGGCGCTGCCCGCGATCTCCTCCACGGTCTCGCCCTTCATGCTGAGCGCGATGAGGTAGCCGCCGATCTGCGCGGGCGTGGCTTCGCCGGCCATGATCTGATGCATGACCTGGTAGGCTTCGTCTTCTGTCAGGGAATGTTGTTGGGTGAGATGGGCAATGGCTTCGCGAATGTTCATGGCGGGTTTGAGGGTGGGGAAAGCTTCGTGGGGGTTCGGTAGAGATTCAATAGAGATTCGATAGCGATTCAGCGCTGGCGGAGGAAGTTGCGAAGGAGGGTTTTGCCGCCTTCGGTGAGGATGCTTTCGGGGTGGAATTGGACGCCGTAGGTGGGCGCATCCTTGTGTTTCATGGCCATGACCTCGCCATCCGCGGTGAACGCGGTGAGGATGAAGTCGGGCGGCAGGGGTTCGTGCACGATGAGGGAGTGGTAGCGGGTGGCCTGGAAGGGCGTGGGGATGTCCGCGAAGAGGTCGTCGCCCGTGTGATAGACGGGGCTGACCTTGCCGTGCATGAGTCGGGGCGCGGGCCCGACCCGGCCGCCGAACACGTGGCCCATGCACTGATGGCCCAGGCAGACGCCCAGGATGGGGACCCGCCCGTGGAAGGCGCGGATGACCTCGTTGGAGACGCCCGCGTCCTCGGGCGCGCCCGGGCCGGGCGAGATGACGATGTGGGTGGGCTTCCGGGCCTGA
>CAZDCN010000117.1:0-6397 GCA_964503945.1 uncultured Caldilineales bacterium | reverse complement strand
TCATATCGGATGGTTCTTGCGGCGGTCGGGGCGCGGTGGGATAGATGGCGATGAGCAGCCCCGTCAACAACGCGGCCTCATCGGTGGGCTGCTGGGCCAGGGCTTCGAATTCCTCGAAAAGCGCCTGAAGGCGTTGCTGGAATGTGCGATACTGGTCGGGCGTGAGATAGGCCAGGGAATGCCCGAGATACATGGCCCCCGGTTCCCATGTGGGCGTGCTCAGGTCGATGAGACCCTCCTGCACGCCCCGTAGAATCTCTTTCTCGGCGACGCCCAACGTGCTTTCGAGGATGGACGCCAGCGCCTGGCTCCGGGCTTCGCCCGCGGCCAGCAGCTTACGATCCACGCGGAAAGCCCGAGCGGCCAGACGATAACGTTTTTCCAGGATGCCCGAGACCACGCGCGTGTCCGCCACCCAAATGATGCCATGCTTTTCCAACTGGTTGATGTGGTAATAGAGTCGGGAGGGGGGCATGTCCAGCGTTTGGGCCATCTCTTTCACGGTGCGGGCCTCTTCGGCCATCAACTGCATGAGCTTTTGTCGAAAGGGCGTGGAAACGGCCTTTAGGGTCTCCAGGTCGGAGATAACGAAAACGTCGGCGATGTCGTTTGAATTGTGTTTGTCGTTCATATGTGTTTTATCATTCAAAAATTTTTGAATGTTTGAATGCATTCTATCACACGAGGAAAGAAATGTCAATAGCCCCATCCCCAGTCTTCAACCCCAATCTTCAGTCTCTAACCCTCACCCGCCAGCATCGCCCGCGCATCCACCACTGTCACGCCCTGGCCGGGATCGTGCACGATGACCGGATTGAGCTCGAATTCGGCCAGCTCGGGAACGGCCAGGACCAGCGCGGCCACCCGCTGCATGAGTTGCACCAACGCGTCCACATCGCCCGGCCGTCTTCCTCGCCCGCCGTGCATCAACATCCGCCCGGCCACCGTCTCTCCCATCATCCGTCGGGCCTCCTCATCGTCGAAGGGCGCGATGCGGAAGGCCACATCCCGCAGGGCCTCCACATACACCCCGCCGCCCCCGAACAGGATCATGGGCCCGAAGGTCGGGTCCCGCCGCATGCCGATGATGACCTCCGCGCCCGGCTCGGCCATCTGCTGCACCAGCACGCCTTGCAGGCCCGCTTTAGGCGCGCGGCGTCGCACCCGGGCCTGGAGCTCCCAATACATCTTGCCCACTGCGTCGGCGGAAACGTTCAGGGCCACGCCTCCGATGTCGCTCTTGTGGAGGATGTCGGGGGAGAGGATTTTGACGGCGAAGGGGCCGGAGAAATTGGCGGCAAAGGCTTCTGCAGCTCGTTTCGTGTAGGCCGCGGTCCAGGGCGCCAGGGGAAAGCCCACGCGCTCCAGCAGGGGATAAAGGTCGACTTCGGCCAGATAGTCGCGGCCTGCCGCGGCCAGGCGTTGGAGCTCGGGGCGAAGGGCCTGGAGGGGAGTGACGTCGAGCTGCGGCGGCGCGGCCGGAGGATGTTCATGCACCCGCCACCAGCCCAGGGCGTTGGCCAGGGCCCGCGCTGCGTTCTCGGGAAAGTCGAATGTGGGGATGCGGTGCTGGTGCAGGCGCTGACGGGCCTCTCGCACGCTGACATCCCCCATGAAGCAGGCATAGAGGGGGTTGGACGCGCCTTCCGCGACCCGGGCCAGCGCGTCGGCCACGCTCGCGGGGTCGTTGGCCGTGTTGGGCGCGAGAATGGCCAGGACCGCGTCGTAGGCGTCGCTGGCCAGGAGGATGCGGGCCGCGGCTTCGTATTCGGGCGTGGAGGCTGCGCCCAGCATGTCGATGGGATTGCGGAGTTGGGGCGCGTCGCCCAACGCGGCGCGCAGGGCCTCGCGGGTCGCGTCATCCGGTTCGGGCGCGCGCAGACCGTAACGGGCCAGCGCGTCCGCGGCCAGGGCCGCGGGCCCGCCCGCGTTGGTGAGGATGGCGACGCGCGGGCCGCGCGGGGGGCGCTGATAAGCCAGGGCGATGGCCGTTTCAAACAACTCCTGCACAGACCGGGCCCGCACCACGCCCGACTGCTTGAACGCGGCCGAATACGCCTCATCCGACCCGGCCAGACTGGCAGTGTGGGAGGCCACGGCGCGGGCGCCGGCTTCGGTGCCGCCCGCCTTCAGGGCGATGATGGGGGTGTGGGGCGCGACCGCGCGGGCCGTTTCCATGAAGCGGGGGCCGTCGTGGACGCTTTCGATGTAGAGGGCGATGGCGTGGGTTTGGGGATCGTGGTTCAGCGCCTGGAGGAAGTCGATCTCGGTGAGGTCCGCGGCGTTGCCCAGGCTGGCGAAGTAGCTCAGGCCAATGCCTTGCCCTTTCGTCCAATCGATGAGCGCGCCCCCCAGCGCGCCCGATTGGGAAAGAAACGCGATGTCGCCCGGCTCCGGGATTTGATCGATGAAGGTGGTGTCCAGCCCGCTGTGGGGGTTCAACACCCCAACGCCGTTGGGGCCCACCAGGCGCATGTCGAATTCCCGGGCGACGCGCAGCATCTCCTCCTGCAAACGCGCGCCCTCCTCCCCCGCTTCGGCGAAGCCTCCCGAGAGGATGGCCGCGGCCCGCACGCCCCGCTGGCCGCAGGCCCGCAGCGCGTCGGGAACCCGGGCCGCGGGGATGATGATCACGGCCAGGTCCACCGGGTCGGGGACGTCGCGGATGTCAGGGTAGGCCTTGTGCCCCAGGATCGCATCCGCGTGGGGATTCACGGGATAGATGGCGCCCTGGTAGCCGCTGCGGATGAGGTTGGCGATGACGCCGTGGCCCAGTTTGCCGGGCGTGGCCGAGGCGCCGATGACTGCGACGCCTTGGGGGTTGAAGAAGGGGCGGAGGGAGGATGTTGGCATGGCGGGTTGGCGAAGGGGCGTGTGAGCGTGTCTGCGTGTCAGGGTATCGGCGTGTGGGCGTCCCGAAGTTCATTGAGAGTCATCGAGATTCATTGAGATTCTGAATTTCCACCGAATCTCGATCTTTTTTCCTCTTTTTCCCTTGGCGGATTTGCGCCTCTGCGCGAGATCAATTTGTATTCTCTATCCGTGGGGACTTCATGGCATTGCCACCGGTTGGGTGATGCGGACGCGGGGGCGGACCGCTTCGGGGAGCATGCGGCAGAAGGTGCAGAGCCCGGGCGCGGAGGTGGGCTGGCCGCAGTTTTCGCAGGGATGCAGCGTCACCTGCTCTTCTTTCCAGTTGGCGAAAAGCTGCTCCCGGGCCTTGAGGAAGTTGAGATAGAAGTGCAGTTTCGCGCCCGGCTTATCCGCTTCCAGCTTGTTCAACAGTTCTTTGTAGTAGATGGTGGTGGCGCCCTCGGAGTAGGGGCACTCGTCGTAGATGTAGTCGATGCCGCGCACGATGGCGTAAGTGGCGGTCTCCCGCTCGTAGAAGCGGCAGAAGGGCTTCACCTTGCGGGCGAAGCCGTTGCCCTCGGGCAGGACGGGGGCCTGGCGGGCGAGATAGCCCACCTGCCAGTTCAGGGTGTTCTGGAAGAGCACCGCGACCTCGTCATCCAGGTTGTGGCCCGTGGCCAGCACGTTGTAGCCCAGGTCGTGGGCGATGCGGTTCATCTCGTGGCGCTTGACTAGGCCGCACACGGAGCAGGGCTTGCCCCGGCCGCGGCGGGTGCGGGCCGCCATGTGGGGGATGCTTTCCCCGTACGTGGCGGGGATGTCCAGGATGTGGAGCGTGGTTTCAGGATGCTGGGCGGCGAAGGCTTCACACATGGCCCGGGATGCATCGCTGTAGCCGATGCCGCCATCAATGCCCAGGCCCAGATAGAGCCCATCCACCTGATACTCCAACTGCAGGAGCACATCCCACAGGGCCAGGGAGTCCTTGCCCCCGCTGACGGCCACGAGGATGCGGTCGTCATGGGTGAACATGCGGTATTTTTTGATGAAGCGCTCAGTTTGAGCGACGATCCATTGGGGGAAGTGCTCCGCGCACAGGGCCAGCTTGTGTTGGCGCATGTTGATGACCGCGGGCCGGCTGCATTTGCGGCATTTACGCGGCATGGTCGCCTCCGGAGATGACCGCGATGAGTTTGAGATGGTCGCCCGCTTTCAAGCGGGTGCTGTCATCGGTGAGCTGGCCGTTGATCATGGTGAGGAAGTTTTCGGGGTTCAGGTCGAGCTCTTCCATGATCTGGCGGGCGGTTTTGCCCGGTTCGACCTGCCAGCGCTCTTTACGCAAGGAAACAAGCACGTGATCGGTGGTTTGTTCGGTCATGGCGCGATTTCTTCAGTGTGTGGGATGGGAAAGGTTGTATGGGGCATTGTAACAAACGGCCAGGGCGAAGAGCAAGGCGGCGGGCGTATTTGATCTGTTTCGCATCCTTTGGCATCATGGGAATGACGCCGAATATCTCTTGTGTAATTACCGTTTCCTCCGAACATCATCAACCAAGGAGCGCGTTGTATGGAATTCAAAACGATCATCGAACCTTTTCGCATCAAGACGGTGGAGCCCATCCGCCGCACCACTCGCGCCCAGCGCGTCGAGGCCATCGAAAAGGCGGGTTACAATCCTTTCTTGTTGAAGGCGGAGGATGTGCTCATCGATTTGCTCACCGATTCGGGCACGGGCGCGATGTCTTCTCGCCAGTGGGCGGGGATGATGATGGGGGATGAATCGTATGCGGGGGCCCGCTCGTTCTACAAGTTCGAGGCCGCGGTGAAGGAGATCACCGGGTTCAAGCACATTTTGCCCACCCATCAGGGCCGGGCCGCGGAGCGCATCCTGTTCGGGTCTGCGTTGAAGCCGGGGGACATTGTCCTCAACAACACGCATTTCGACACCACCCGCGCCAATGTCGAATACCGGGGCGCGATCGCGCGGGACATCCCCATCCCCGAGGCCCGACATCCCGAGCAATATCATCCCTTCAAGGGCAATATGGACCTGGCCCGGCTGGAGGAGGAGCTGCGGGCGCATGGGGACCGGGTGGCCATGGTCATGATTACGGTGACCAACAATTCGGGCGGGGGCCAGCCGGTGAGCATGGCCAACATCCGCGGGGCCAGCGAGATCGCGCATCGCTACGGCGTCCCATTCTTCATCGACGCCTGCCGCTTCGCGGAGAACGCCTGGTTCATCAAGATGCGGGAGGAGGGCTATGCGGACAAGTCGCCCCTGGAGATCGCGCAGGAGATGTTTAGCTACGCCGATGGCGCGACCATGAGCGCGAAGAAGGACGGCATGGCGAACATCGGCGGTTTTCTGGCACTAAACGATGACGAACTGGCCAGGAAATGCCGCAATATGGAGATTTTGGGCGAGGGATTTCCCACCTATGGCGGGCTGGCGGGCTATGATCTGGAGGCCATCGCCGTGGGGCTGTTCGAGGCCTTGAACGAGGATTATCTCCGCTACCGCATCCGCTCCATCGCCTATTTGGGCGAACGCATGAAGCAGGCGGGCATTCCCTTCATCGAGCCTACGGGCGGGCACGCGGTCTATATCGACGCTCGCAAGCTGCTGCCCCACATCCCCTGGAACGAGTATCCCGCGTGGGCGCTCTCCCTGGCGCTTTACATCGAAGGGGGCGTCCGGTCTGTGGAGATCGGATCGGTGATGTTCGGGCGTCAGCCCGATGGCAGCGAGCAGCCCGCGGCCATGGAGTTGGTGCGCATGGCCTTCCCCCGGCGGGTCTACACCCAAAGCCATGTGGATTATCTGGCCGAAGTGCTGGATTACGTGAAGGACCTGGCCCCGCGCATCCGCGGGGTGCGCATCGTGGAGGAGCCGCCCGTGCTTCGCCACTTCGTGGCCCGTTTCGCGCCCGCCCACGGCGCGCTGGTGGCGGATTGAGGATGGAGGAGAGGGATTGGGATCAGGATTCGGATGAGGAATTGTCCCAACCACTCATCCTCAAGCCTTATCCTACTTCCTATTCCTCCCCTTCCTCCTCCCCGGCATCCCCTTCCGGGGCCGAAGCGTCATCTTCCACATCCTCGAAGGGGTTTTCCAGGGTCTCTTCGGTGAGCATGATCAGTTCACCGTGGAGGTAGCCGCCCTCGTCCAGCAGGAAGGAGGCGACGCGGAGGGTTCCCCACATGCGCCCGCCCTCCAGCAATTCAACGCGCTGCGCGGTGAGATCGCCCTGGTAGGCGCCCGAGACGGACACCGTCTTGGCCCGGATATCTGCCTGCACCCGGGCGTTGGGGCCGATGATCACATTGCCCAGGGTCTCGATGCGGCCGCCTTCCATGACGCCGTCAATGCGCACGGAGGCTTCGCTGCGGATGTCGCCGGAGAAGGTGGCGGTTTCGCCAATGGTCACGTCGATGCGGTCCGGTTCGGGCCGTTGGTCTCGTTTGAACATGGGGAGCTCCTGTTCTGTAAATAGGCCTCACGCAAAGGCGCCAAGGCGCAAAGGGAGAAAGGAACAAAGAA
>CAZDCN010000116.1:0-6517 GCA_964503945.1 uncultured Caldilineales bacterium | reverse complement strand
GATCAGTTCAGGTATGATCTGGACATGTTTGATTTTGAAAAGCGGAAACGCCCGGTCGTCAGTTTCTCCCAACGAATCACGATGGTGGGGATTTTGCTGGTCGCGGCGTGGCTGCGTTGGATGCAACCGGGGTTGGTGGAGTTCAAATATGACGAGGCCCACATCTTCGGCATGGCGCGGGGCATTGCAAGCGGACAGTTTTGGCCCGCACTCAGCGGCGGCACCAGCATCGGCCTGCCCCGGTCCGCGCTGGACGCCTACATCCTGGCCATCCCTCTGGCTCTGACCGATGGCTCCCCCCAGGCCGCGGTCATCTGGCTGGGCATGTTAGGCGTGTTCGCGGTGGCCTTGAGTTATCTGCTGGGACGCATGATCCACGGGCCATGGACGGGCGCGCTGGCCGCAACCTACATGGCTGTCAATCCCTGGCTGGCGTACTACGATCGCAAGTTCTGGGCGCATATCCAGGTGATCTTCAGCGTGATGCTTTTGCTATTGGCCTGGCGGGTCGTGGTGCGCAACAACCGTCGCGCCGCGTTCTGGTTTCCGGTGATCGCGGCATTGCAATTGCTGACCCATGTGCTGGCGTTGGTGCAGGCCCTGAGCTGGATAGGAGCCATCATCGTGGCCCCCAAACGCTGGCGGCGCAGGGTGACCTTATTGGGCGTGCTCTCGGGTTTTTTGTTGATGGTCCCCTATATTGCTGCACTGGGCCAACGCGCCTTGCAAGCTGGTCCGAGGGCAGCCACCCTGGGCGGGAAGGTCCTGGCTGTTTCGGGAGAGACCGGAGGCCAGTCGTTACTTGAACGATGGCGTCTGGCCTGGCTACTTGCGGGGGGTGACCATATTTTTGAATTGACCGGCATGGGGAAGCGAATAACGGTCTGGGATGAGCTCTCAGCATGGGTGTTTTGGCTGGTTGTGGGTTTTATGATCATCGGTTTGGCGCGGGTGGCCTGGTGGCTGCGGGAGCCGGACCGCAGATTGGGGGCGGGCCTGTTGTTGGCATGGACTCTGGGACCGGCGCTGGCCCTCAGCCTGGGACCTTTGCAGGTCTATCTCCAGTATTGGACTGCATTGCTGCCCCTGCCCGCGCTCTACTTCGCCCTGGGCGTCACCTGGCTTCCCCACCTGGCGGGCCGATTTGCTCAGAACGGCGAGGAGAACGCCATCTCCCCATTGCAGATTGTGGTCATGGCGCTGATGGCATGTCTCATGATGGGGATTTGGAGCGGCGCATGGATGAGCGTCTTGGCCCGAATTGACGCCGGCGCGGGCCTGCAAACCTTTGGACGGCCTCTGCGCGACTGGCAAGCCGGGGTGGCCCAAGCCAATGCCTGGGCGGACGAACTGGGGCTGGAACAAGTCAAGGTGCTGGCCCGGGGCGTGGATCCGGGCCAGGATGGCGAACCCGCGGCCATCGCCTCCCTCATCGGCAACCCGCCCTACGCCCGTTTTCTGGATTTGAACGGGCCAACGCCGGGCCTGTTGCTTCATCTCAATCAGCCCAGCCTCTACCTGACGACATCGAATGAGATGGATGCCCTCCTGTCCAGCCTGGGCGAGCTGGTTTGGCAAAGCGACGAGACGACGCCCATGCGGTTGTATTTGCTCCCCCCCGGGCCGGAAGCGGGCATTTCTGTGCAGATTTTGGCGCAGCCGGGCGAGTTTGATGTGGGAGCCGCGCTCACGGCCTATGCGTTTCCCGATCCCTGGCCTGCCAACAAACCTGCACAGGTCATTCTGGTCTGGAGGATGACCCAGCCTACGGACCAGGCCCGACAAGGGGATTACACGGCTTTCAATCACATCGTGCGCACGGGGACAGACCAGAAAGTGGCGCAGGTGGATGGCATGGCCATGCTCAGTCGCGATTGGTGGCCCGACGACGTGCTCTATCAGTTCTATACGATCACAATACCCGAGAGCGGGGAATTCCAATGGTTGGCGGGCCTGTATAGCCGGACGGATGGCCATCGGGCGCGGTTATTGTCCGGAGGAGATGCAGTGCATCTGCCCTTGAAGGCGGTGGTCCGTTAGCAAGATACGGCAAATTCCTATTTCCACCAGAAACCCATCCTCTTCTCCCGGAGGCGAACTTGCCAAAACAGCGCTCGAACATCGGATGCCAGCTTAGCGCCGGCCAGAATGAGCCAATATCGCCCGCAAAAAAGACCTTGACAACCCATCCGTTTTGATCCATACTGTAGATAGCTTTACTGTGCCTCTCCTGGCCAAAAGCAGCTTGTCGAAGGTTACACTGCCGTATTCGTTTTCGTTTTTCTCACGCTTCGAAGCTGATGAATGTGACAGCGGTGGTTGAGATGAAAAGATAGTAATGTGTGTCGCAGGGAATAAAGCGCCCGTACGATTCCCCACGGAGTGTCGTCATATTTAATAGAACAAAGGAACATCTCATCCCCAAAATCGTATTCTTCCCTAGCGCGAAATTCCACTTTCAAGAATTCCCTAAATCTTTCATGACGAGGTGAAAGCCTATGAAAAAGCATACTATCTGGTTTGGTCTACTCGTTGCCGTGCTTGCGCTGACGCTGCTGATCCCAGCCAGCGTCTTTGCAGCGGGTCGTCCAGGCCATGGAACGCTGCCCGATCCCGGTGACTTGATGAACGTCACCATCGAGTTCTCCGGACAGGTCGAAAGCAAAGCGGACGCCATCCCCGGAGAATGGGTCATCGACGGTCGTACGGTTCAGGTGACGCCCCAGACCGCGTTCAACGTCAATCCTGTGACCATCCAGGTTGGCGATTATGTGGAAGTGCGGGCCGAAGTGGGCGACTTCGGCAACCTCACCGCCCTGGCCATCAACAAAGTGCAAGGCCCCAATGACGTCCATTTCACCGGCGTGATCCAGGAGATCACGGATGCCTATTGGATTGTGGACGACACCAAGGTGCTGATTACGGACCAAACCGTCATCCTCGGCGACCATCCTGATGTGGGCGACATCGCCGACGTCATGGCTCGGGAGACCGATGATGGCGTGGAAGCCAAACGCATCGTCGTCGTGGATGCGGAGCAGACGGTGCAATTCCCGGGCGTCATCAAAGAAATGAACGATGACTCCTGGCTGATCGGCACGCCCGCCGGCGACCAAACGGTGATCATCACCGCAGACACCCGCATCGTGGGCGACACTCCCGATGTGGGCGATATGGTCAAGGTCTGGGCCAACGTCACGGCCGATGGCCTGGTTGCCACCCGCATCCAGGTGACGGACATCCCGCCCGAGGTGCACTTCAAGGGCCGCATCCAGGAGATCACGGACGAGTATTGGGTCGTGGCCTACCAAAAGGTGACCATCACCCAGGACACCGTGATCGAGGGCGATGAACCCCATGTGGGCGATATCGCCGAAGTCTGGGGCGAAGCGACGGCCGATGGCATTGTCGCCACCCGCATCATGGTCACAGCCACAAATCGCTTCGCGATCGTGCGCGGCTATGTGGAAGAGCAGACCGACGCCTACTGGGTCATCAGCGGCCGCACCGTGAATGTGACCGAGGACACCAAGATCGTTGGCAATCCCC
Source organism: uncultured Caldilineales bacterium (assembly GCA_964503945.1). Taxonomy (GTDB): domain Bacteria; phylum Chloroflexota; class Anaerolineae; order J102; family J102; genus M2005. The sequence continues at coordinate 2,968 of CAZDCN010000116.1, read as the reverse complement.
AGATCGGCGATCAGGTTATCGCGGTGGTGCGGGTCGAGGATGACGGCAGTCTGACGGCCCGGAGCATCCACAAGGTGCCCGAAGCCCCGCCCGAAAACCGGGTGACCTTCTCCGGCTTCATCACCGAGATCGAAGAGGGCAACCCCGCCAAATGGGTCGTCACCAGCAGCTACACCCACAACGGCGAGGCCAAAACCTGGGTCGTATGGGTGAGCGACGAGACCGAGATTGTGCCCGAAGGCGCTGAGGTCCAGGTTGGCTCCTGGGTGAAAGGCTACGGCGAACCCAACGAGGATGGATCGGTGAATGCTCTCGGCGTTCAGGTCGTGGCGGCCCCTCGCGTCTCCTTCGCTGGCGAAATCCAGCAGAAGCCCGAGTCGGGCGTGGTCGGTGATTGGGTGATTCAGGGCGTGACAGTCCATGTCACGGACGCCACCCGGGTCATCGGCAATCCCGACAACTGGGACGGCTATGCTCAGGGCTACGGCACGTTGAATCCCGACGGCTCCATCGACGCCACCGTCATCGGTCCTATGCCCCACTAATCTCACTCTGACCATTCCCATTCCAAAAAGAAGGCCGCTCTCTCATCAAGAGGGCGGCCTTTTTTGAAAATAGCACGCGGATGACGCGGATGAACGCAGATTGGAGAAAAAATCAGAAAAATGATCCGCGGAAATCCGCGTTGCGGAGCATCTGTGTCATTCGCGTTCCCATATTTCTCGATATCGACGGACAACCGTCCGTGGCGCCTTTTCTGATTTCTGCCATGCGGGTGCAAGAGATCACTTGTTGGGATCGTACTTGCAACGCTTGCCTTCGATTCCGTTCATGTGGATGCAGAGCTTGATGATGGCGGGTCGCCAGTAGGTCTCCCCCGGCGGACTGGGGTCCATGATAGCCCAATAGTATTGCTCGTCGTTCTTCGTCCAGTTGGGGTCAGGCATGTAGATGAGGGACATAATCCCCACCCAGGGCCAGTTTTGCTCGGCCCACTGATAGGCCCGCACCAGATAATCGCCCTGAACAAAGGGATCGATGCCTGCGGCCGCGCCATGCCAGTAATAGGGGCTGTCCGGACGGTCATCCCAGGTCCAGCCGAATTCAAGGATGGCGATCTGTTTGTCCGCGTCGCCATATTGCTCCATGAGCCTGCGGATATCCTCGGCATGGCGGAAGGAGTAGACGCGCAGGCGTTCCGTTGGGCTGGGGTCATTGTTGTAGTATTTGGGATTCGTAGCCACCTCGGCGGGATCGGTCTCTGGCGGCAGGGCGTAGCCCGCAGCGTGGATGCCCAGCATGTCGAAATAGCCGTCGCTGTTCCCTCCCATGGCTTCATACATCTGGGTGTAGAATTTGACGTCATACATGGCATCGGCCTGGTCCGCGGTGGTGGGAGCCATGCCCGCGGTGATGACGATGGCGTTGGGATCGGCGGCTTTGATGGCCGCGTAGGTTTTCTTCAAAAGCAAAGCGTAACCTGCCGGGTCCACGGGCTTGCCGCCCCATTCGCGGGAGAGGTTGGGCTCGTTCCACACCTGATAGGCATGAATGCGGCCCCGATAGCGGGTGGCCATGGCCCCGACGAATTCGGCGAAGTCGTCCGCGTTTTCGGGAGGATCCCCCGCCCAGAAAGCCTTATCGCTGGGGGAAACCCGCACCAGCAGCTTAAGACCATGCTTCTCCACCTGATCCACCACCCGATCGGAGATGCTCCAATCGAACTGGCCTTTGCCCGAGCCTTCGATATCCTGCCAGGCAAACCACTGCTTCACCCAACGGAATCCCGCATCGGCCATGATGCCGAGATCGCGGTCGGCTGTCTCGGGGCGCCACCACAAGAAAGCCTGAGCGCCATAGTCGGGCGACTGCACCGTAACCGGGCCGGAGGGGTTGGATGAGGAGCCCGGTGTGGCCGTGGGCGCTTCGACGGGAGGCGTGGCGTCAGGGGTGGCGTTCTCTCCCTGGGGGGCTTCGGTGGGTTGTGTGGGAGCCGTTGGGGCTGGAAGCGTGGGCTGTTCCGTGGCAGGCTGGGTGGATTGTGGCGGGTTGTTGGGTTGGCCAACGACGGGAACCGGAGTGGAGGTGGCGTTTGCTGGCGTGGGAGTTTTTGTGGGGGTGGGCGTGGGAGAAGGGGAGGAGCCGCATCCCGCCACGAACCCAACGCTCAGGACCAGGATCGATAGGATGAGAAGGAGGGTAAAGTGATGTCGTCGGGGCATGAGAAGATCGCCTCAAAATCAGGAATCAGGTTCAGGGTGGTGAAAATGCGAGATGGCAGGCTGCAGGTCAACCGTGCAGCTCACTGGCCGCAAGCGACTTGCAAACCTGCCACCCGTTCATCCGTGCTCCTCGCGCCAAGACTCGAAAAGAGACAGCGGTCGCGAGAAGGCTATCCAGTGTGGTGACTTATTTCGGCATGGCCTGAAGGGCCTGATACGTTTGGGTGGGACGACCGTCAGAAGTGACGATGCTCCACTGTTGCAATTCAGTGCCCGGATTGGTCATGGAGAAGTTCAAGTTCCAGAGGAAGGCCACGCCCACGTAACCGGTGCGTTTCATCCACTGGTAGAACTCCACGGTCCAGCGGGCCTGTTCTTCGCGGGTATTGTCGTTGGCGTAGCCGTAGTTGTTGTTGACGGCAGGGCCAACCGCCCAGCCGAACTCGGTGGGCCACAGGCGCTTGTTCACATCGCCGTATTTCACCATGATGTTGCGGGAGCCCTCCACGGTGGAGCGGGCAGCCCAGGAGTGATGGGGGCTGTCGCAAGGCCCGCGGAAGCTGGCGCCGGTCTGATTGATGTAGTCACAGGCCTGTTGCCAGGTGAGATTGGGCGGGATGTTGTAGCCGCTGGGATGGATGCCGATGGCGTCGGAGTACTGTTTCAAGCCATTGCGATACATGCCTTCCAGATATTGGAAGTCATCGATGGCCAATGCGCCGACATTGCCTGCAGGCGTCAGCGCG
>CAZDCN010000115.1:0-6594 GCA_964503945.1 uncultured Caldilineales bacterium | reverse complement strand
TGGGGACAGTGGGAAGGTGGCGGGGCGTTTACCAGCCGCGATGCGCGATGCGCTCTTCCTCGGGCATGGATTCCACCGTGCGCCCGACCATGGGCTCACCCAGGTTGCGGCTGACTTCGGCCAGGATGGCGGGATCGCGATAGTGGGTGACAGCTTTGACGATGGCCGCGGCCCGCTTGGCGGGATTGCCGCTCTTGAAGATGCCCGAGCCCACGAAGACGCCGTCCACGCCCAATTGCATCATCAGGGCCGCGTCCGCGGGGGTGGCGATGCCGCCAGCTGCGAAATTTACCACGGGCAGACGGCCCATCTCCGCGGTCATCTTCACGAGCTGATAGGGCGCGCCGATGTTTTTGGCGTAGGTGAACATCTCCTCAGGAGCCATGGTCTGCAGGCGGCGGATTTCACCCAGCACCGCGCGGGCGTGACGCACGGCCTCGACCACATCGCCCGTGCCCGCTTCGCCCTTGGTGCGAATCATGGCCGCGCCCTCGTTGATGCGGCGCAGGGCCTCGCCCAGATTGCGGCAGCCGCACACGAAGGGGACTTTGAAATCCCACTTGTTGATGTGATGCTCCTCATCGGCCGGGGTGAGCACCTCGCTCTCGTCGATGAAGTCCACGCCCAGATATTCCAGGATCTGCGCTTCGACGAAATGCCCGATGCGCACTTTGGCCATGACCGGGATGGTGACCGCGTCCATGATCTCGAGGATTTTCTCGGGATCGCTCATGCGGGCCACGCCGCCCTCGGCCCGGATGTCCGCAGGGACGCGCTCCAGGGCCATGACGGCCACAGCCCCCGCCTCTTCCGCGATGCGGGCCTGTTCCGCGTTGGTCACATCCATGATCACGCCGCCTTTCAGCATCTCGGCCAGGCCCGATTTGACGGTAAATGTGCCGGTAATGGGTTCCATAGGTGGTTTTTGCCTCCGATTTATTTGGATAGGGAACAAAAGATTGGATTTTCAACGTTTTGAACTAGGTGAAGCCAATTTGGAGAGACGCTATCATCGCCGAGGCTTTCTCTTTCATTGTACCCTCAACCCTCACATTTCGTCCAGATAGCAACAGGAAGAAACGCTTTCATGGAATGTTTTCCTGGAAAATTTCGACCCTTCTTCCACTCATGTTAAAATAATAGGTCTGGACAGCGGCAAATTTGCATCCCCACGCTGCGCATCCGGTCATACGACTATGAATCTTCCATCCAAAATCTACCTTCATCGTCGCCGTCAGGACCGTCTGCTACGGACCCAGATGCCCGCCTGGCAGAAAATTCTGGGGGTGACGGCCATTGTGCTGTTTATCTTGGTCACTCTTACCATCACCGCCACGGCCAGCGCCGCTGCGGTCGCGGGCGGCGTCTTCTATTACTTCACTCGCAACCTGCCCGATCCCAGCGCCATCGTCACCGAGCAGGAAAATTTTGAGACCGTCAAAATCTACGATCGCACGGGCGAGGTCCTCCTCTACGAATCCATCGACCCCCGACCCTTCCGCGGGGATCGCACTTACGTCACCCTGGATCAGATCAGCCCTTACCTGATCAATGCCACCGTGGCCCTGGAGGACCGCTCCTTCTGGGAAAATCCGGGCGTCAACCTGCGGGGCATTGGCCGCGCGTTCGTGCAGAATCTGCAGGGAGGGGCTATTCAGGGCGCGTCCAGCATCACCCAGCAGCTTGTCAAGAACGTGATCATTCCGCCCGAAGAGCGCTACCAGCGGTCCTACACCCGCAAGATCAAAGAAGCGCTCATGGCCATCAAGATCACCCAAAAATATGACAAGACCCAGATTCTGGAGTGGTACCTCAACAACAACTTCTATGGCAACTTCAGCTATGGCATCGAATCGGCCGCCCAGACCTACTTCGGCAAATCGGCCAAGGACCTGAATCTGGCCGAAGCGGCCATGCTGGCGGCGTTGCCCCAGTTCCCGGGCCTCAATCCCATCCAGGCGCCCGACGACGCCAAGCGTCGCCAACGCAAGGTGTTGCAGGCCATGGTCGAAGCTGGCTATATCACCCAGGCCCAGGCGGACGAAGCCTACGCCCAGCCCCTGAACGTGCGCGAGTCCGCGCTGGAGCGCTTCGATAACGATATCGCTCCCCACTTCGCGCTCTACGTCCTGGATCAACTCAAGAAGGAATTCAACACGCCCGAGGACCCTTACTTCATCTGGCGCAACGGCCTCACCGTGCGCACCTCGCTGGATGTGGACATTCAGCACTATGTGACCTGTGTGGCCCGGCAACGGGTGGCTCATCTCGCCCACGAAGATCCGACCATTCCCGGCTGTCCCGATTTGGATCCCGAACCCTTCCTGCAGCGGGGCAAACACAGCAAGATCGACCACAATGTCTCCAACGCGGCCGTGGTCGTGCTGGACCCGAAGACAGGAGAGATTTTATCCATGCTGGGCTCGCTGGACTACAACAATCGGGAGATTGACGGCGAGGTGAACATCGCCCTGGCCGACCGGCAGCCGGGCTCCTCCTTCAAGCCCATCACCTACCTCACCGGCTTCAGCCAGGGCCTTACCGCAGCCACCGTGGCCTGGGATGTGCGTCAGGTCTTCCCCGATGCAGTGGAGCCCTACACGCCCGAGAATTATGATCGCAAGTACCACGGGCCCGTGCCCCTGCGCGTCGCTCTCCAGCGCTCCTACAACATCCCCGCCGTGTGGGTCATGAGCCAGGTGGGCGTGAAAACCGTCGTGCAAATGGCCCATCGCCTGGGCATCACCAGTCTCAACAAGGACTATTACGGTCTTTCTCTCACTTTGGGCGGCGGCGAGGTGAAGCTGCTGGATATGGCCTACGTGTTCGCCACTTTCGCCAATATGGGCGTCATGAAGGGGGAACCGGTGCTGCCCCAGGACCTGCGCCCGGGCTACCGCACCCTTAATCCCGTCGCTATCCTGGAAGTGAAAGACCGGGAAGGAAACATTCTCAAAGAATACGAAGGTCCTCAAGAGCAGCGCGTCATCAGTGAACAACTCGGCTACCTGTTGGACAATGTCCTCAGCGACACCCGGCCCCGTCCGCCCGCGTTCGGGACTTTCGCTCAATATCTGGAACTGCCCGACCGCCCCATCATCGCCAAAACCGGCACCACCAACGACTTTCGGGATGGTTGGACGCTGGGGTCCAGTCCCCAATACACGGTTGGCGTCTGGGTTGGCAATGCCGATAACACGCCCATGGAAAGCACCTCCGGCTCGGTGGGCGCGTCGCCCATCTTCCACGATATTATGGCCTATCTACATCAGGATAAGCCGGTGGAGACATGGGAAGAGCCCGACGGCTTTGTGCGTCGCACCGTCTGTTACGAAAGCGGCCTCTTGGCCACCGACATCTGCCCGCGACGCTACACCGAGATCTTCATCGACGGCACCGAGCCTAAGGAATATGACAACTTCTGGCAGGTGTTCGAGGTCAACAAACTCAATGGCAAGCTGGCCACGCCCTACACCCCGCCCGACCTGATCGAACGGCGGGTCTATCCCGTCTTTCCTCCAGTGGCCAAAGACTGGGCTCAGGAGCAGGCCGAGTTGGGCAAAATCCAGCTTCCGCCTACCGAATACGACGACACCTTTGGTCCCGTCTTTACCGATGACGAGGTGGCCCTGGCCAAACCCGCGCCTTTCAGCTACATCAAGGGCCAGGTCGAGATTTGGGGGAATGCGCGTAGCGGCGATTTTCGTCTCTATCAGCTTCACTTCGGCCAGGGGTTGCAACCCCAGACCTGGACGCAAATCGGCCCCGATCACTACAATCAAGTGGATAAGGGCGTGCTGGAGTCTTGGGATGTTTCGGGCCTGAACGGGCCTTACACCCTGCGTCTCTCGGTGGTGGAAAGCAGCGGCAATGTGCGCCAGGTGGCCATTCCGCTCACAGTAGACAACACGCCACCCACTATTGTGCTGAGCACGCCCGAGAATGGCAAGGTGTATGTGATGGAGGATGATGAATGGGTGAACATCAACGCCCTGGCCACCGACGACTGGGCCATGGACAGGGTGGTGTTCTATCTTGACGACACGCCCATCATCACTTCCACGGTCTCGCCATACAGCGCCAAATGGACCATCACCATGTCCGACACGGTTCCCACTCTGGACATGGCTCCCATCACCGCCCGCGTGCCCATCACCCAGCCCGACGGGTCGATCCTTTACGAAGAACAACCCATTAGCACCGTGCAAGTCGATCCCGACGATCCCAACCGCATCATTCTTACTGCAACCAACGGATTCGGCATCATTCACGACAGTAAGGGCTACACCGAAACTCACGTCATCAAGGCCGTGGCCTACGATGTGGCTGGCAACAAGGCCGAAAGTCAACCCGTGCGCATCTTCGTCATCCACGAAGAGGACAAAGGCCCGAAACCGCGCGGGCAGAGCGGCCTTCTCGACCTGGACGATCCCACGCGCCACGCGCTGCTTCCTCGAAGATTTTTTTGAAGTGCGCAGCTCGCAAAAAGGCTATTCGCAAAAAGATTATGCCTCACATCCTTATCACCAACGATGACGGCGTGCATTCGCCCGGCCTCCTGGCTTTGGCCCAGGCCTTGCGTCAGATCGGCCAGGTCAGCATCCTCGCGCCCCATCGCAACTGGTCCGTCACCGGCCACAACAAAACCCTGCATAAACCCCTGCGCGTCTGGCCCGTCACCCTGGACGATGGCAGCCAGGCCCTGACCACCGACGGCGGCCCTTCCGACTGCGTGGCCCTGGCCGCGATGGGCGTGGCGGACGCGCCTATCGACGCGGTGGTCTCGGGCATTAATACGCGTCCCAACCTGGGGGATGACATCACCTATTCGGGCACGGTGGCCGCGGCCATGGAGGGCGCCATCTTTGGCATCCCTTCCATGGCCGTCTCTCAGGAGGAGGATGAGCGTCGGCATTGGGAGACCGCGGCCAGGGCCGCGGCCATCCTCGTGGACAAGATGCTCTCCAATGGCGGCATGCCGCGCGGCGTTCTGCTCAACGTGAATGTCCCCAATCTGCCGTGGGATGAGGTGAAGGGTTTTGAAGTCACTCGACTGGGCCAGCGACGCTATCATGATCAACTCATCCAACGGCATGATCCCGGCGGCAGACCTTATTACTGGATCGGCGGCGGACCGCCTACCAGCGTTTTGAAGCCGGGAACCGACGTGCACGCCCTGGCTCACGGCTTCATCTCGGTCACCCCCCTCAGCCTGGACATGACCCACGACGCCTTCCTTGACGCCCTTCGCCGTTGGTTCCAAGCGGAATAACCATGGCCTTCCGTCCCCTTTTCTCTCGCGAGCGCATCTGGGCCAGCGTGTTGGTTCTGGCCCTCATCGCGTTGGCTTTGCTGGCGCTGCGCGTCATGTTCGTGCGGCCCGTGGGGCCCGGCACGGTCATCCTGGGAGGAATTGTCATGGCGCTGGGGATAGCCAGCGCGCTGTTGATTTATCGTCTCTGGTCCCTTCACACATTGGATTATTGGGTGCAGCGGGACGCGATCCATATCCATTGGCTTGGTGAGGAAGCGGTCATCCCGCTGGGCGACATCGAGCGCGTGGAGCCTGCTCAGGGCATGGCCTTGACTCCCCGTTGGATTCATTGGCCCCTGCCATGGGTGCAATTCCCTGGCGACGCCCCCATACTGGCCTACGCGTCTCAGCCGCCCGAAAAAAGCCTCGCCATTGTCACTCGCGAGGAAACCTATCTCATCTCTCCCGCGGATGCTGAAGGTTTCGTCGCTGCGTATGAGCAACGCCGCGATTTCGGTCCGGCCCGCAAGCTGAAGCCTGTCATCTACCTGGCGCCCTGGCGGCAGCACTGGCTGTGGCATGACCGCTGGGCCCATGGATTGCTCCTGGGCGGGCTTCTCCTGGGCTTGATTCTTCTGGCCTATGTCGCCTGGCACTATCCTCAACTCCCCAGCGCCATCGCCCTGCATTTCGACGCGAATGGCAACCCCGACCTGCTCAGTCCTCGCCGCTCCATTTTCCTGATTCCGGGCGTAGCCCTGGTCATCGGCTTTCTCAATGCAGCCATCGGCTACGCCCTTTACCTTTACCGACGCTTCCTCGCTTATCTTCTGTGGAGCGCGTCCGTGGTCATCCAGGTCATGGGCCTCTTCATCGCCATCCGCATCATCGCCCTGGCGGCGGGATGAGGCTGGAGGTTGAAGGCCGACGCGCCGCCACACCCATACGCGCATACGCTTCCATGACTCCGGCTGCCCTCACCCTGCCTCTAGGCTTCCTCCTGGCCGGGCTCATCGCCCTGATCGGGTGGAAGTGGGAGGCGTTGAACGCCAGCGGCGCGGTGGGAGCGACGGTGATCGGCGGTTTTGTGTTCGGGTTCGGCGGTCCCGCCTGGGCCGTCATTCTGGTTGCATTTTTTGTGTCCAGCAGCCTCCTCAGCCGCCTGGGACGCAGCCGCAAGGCCCGGAATCCCCACCTGGAGAAATCGGGCCCGCGCGATCTGGCTCAGACCCTGGCCAACGGCGGCGTAGCTCTGGTTACGGCCCTGGCCGCGGGGTTCGTCGGGCATGACTCGCCCGGATATCCTTTCATCGCCCTGGCTTTTTTCGGCTCCCTGGCCG
>CAZDCN010000114.1:5523-6605 GCA_964503945.1 uncultured Caldilineales bacterium | reverse complement strand
GGCCTCACCCGGCCTGAGGGCGCGCTTTTCGCTGGGATGGTCCTAGGCGCGGCACTCATCTTGCTGGATGGTCGGGGGCGACGACGGCTGGCCTTCAGCACCCTGGCTCTGTTCCTCATCCCCGGCGCCATCTACTTCCTCTGGCGCTGGCGATACTTCGGCTATTTTCTACCCAACACGTTTTATGTCAAAAATGCAGGCGAGTGGCTGCATCTTCGCTATTTCCCCGAGACGTACGAGCTGTTCCGATTCATGGCGCCATTGTTCATGCTCATCGGCATTGGACTTTATCTCATGAGGCCGCGCGATGCGCTGAGAAAGCTGACAATCCTTGTCCCAGCGCTAATCTTTCCCTGGAGCTACCTGCTCATCGATCAGCTCCAGAATTTGGGCAAGCGTTTTCAATATCCCGTATATCCCATCTTCTTGCTGGCCGCTGCCATGGCGCTGGGCGCGCTGGCATTGCCCACGCCCCCTCCATCCCTCAAGCGGCGGACGCTCGCGCTCTACGGGGCGGCTATGGCAGGCATGGGCTTCATCCTCTTCGCCCCCTTTGTGGCCCTGGAGCGCATGGCGCTGATCGTTCTGCTCATCGCCGCGCTCGCCGGGATGAAATTCCTGGAGGGATGGTTTGAGGGCGTCAGGGCGCAGAAGCTGGCCGTGGCCGCGCTGGTTGCCACAGCAGCCTTGGCGGTTTTCAATGCGCAGGCCGCTTTTCGCCTGGCCAACAGCTTCTATCCCACCGTGTTCGACGATCGCAAAGTTGTGGGCGAGGCCCTGGCCCCCTTTGCAGACCAGGGCTACACCATCGTCGCCACGGAAGCAGGCTGGATTCCCTATTTCTCCCGATGGCGGGCCATCGATCCTTTCGGCCTGAACGATGAATATGTAGCCCACAACGGGCTTGATTTCGACTATCTGGATCAGCAAAACCCAGCCATTATCATGTATCATCAGGTGAAGAACCCTCATCCTCCACGATGGGCCGACATGGTGAAGCTACTGCGGGAGTACGCGGAGGCCCGGGGATTCGTGCTGGCTGCGGTGATAGAGCGCAAAGGCCCCGAGGACCTGCACGTCTA
>CAZDCN010000114.1:0-5423 GCA_964503945.1 uncultured Caldilineales bacterium | reverse complement strand
TTTTGGCGGTGGGCGTGGGCCCTGCCCGCGCTCTGGGCAGCGCTACTCATCTCCCCCGACCGGGGTCGCACACTCCCCGCCCTGCGGACAAACCCCTTGCATCTTCTGGCCGTGGGCCTGACGGGCGTCACTGCGCTCTATGCCTTTCAGAACCTGGCCCTGCAGCGCACCTCCGTGTTTAACGTCAGTCTGCTCATTGAACTCACCCCTGTGTTCATCGCCTTGCTGGCGCTGGCTATCCTGCGCGAATATCCCACATTGCGCACCTGGCTGGGCATTGGTCTGGGCTTCGCGGGAGCAGCGCTATTGGCGTTCAACGGCCTGGAATCCAGGGCCGTGTCGGGACCAACATCGCTGTCTGGGGATGCGCTGGCGCTGGGAGCCGCACTGGCCGGAGCCATCTACACGGTGCACGGCAAAAGGCTGACCCGACGCATGGCGCCGCTGCTGATGCTAACCCTCAGCGCCACCGCGGGCGTGCTGATGTTGTTGCCCCTGGCCTTATGGGAAGGGGCGTTTTGGCCCCAAAGCCTTGCCGTGTGGGGTTATCTCATGGCATTGGGACTGGGCGCAGGCGCGTTTGGCAACCTGTGGTGGTTCCGGGCGCTGGAACACCGCCAGGCCGCCCAGCTCAGCATCATTCTCTTCCTGACTGCGCTGGTCGCCGCTGCGTTGGCGGTGCTGGTGTTGGGCGATCCCCTCACAGGATGGCTGATAGCGGGTGGTGCGCTCATCATCCTTGGCGCCCGACTAGTGAAATAACCAACAGAACCCTGGCGATTTTCGGTTTCACCACAGATTCATACAGATTTTCACAGAGATAACGGGAAATAAGCCCAAAAATCGTAACTACCAAGGCATCCTGTCGAGAGATGGCAAAAACCACGAAGACACGACGCCACAAAGACATGAAGAAAAGAAAAAGCTTTGAAATTCTTGGCGTATTTCATGTCTTTGCGCCTTGGCGGTGATTGAAGTCGGGTACGTTAGAAGTTACCAAAATACGGAAAAAACCTCCCCCGCGGTGCGGAGGAGGTAAGTTGAGGAAGGAGTCAGCGCAAATCGCACACCATGCGGCCACGATTTCTCAAAAAATCGCTGGTCACAGGAGGTCACGAACCTTGACTACCAGGGCCTCCCAACCATCCACCCTGGGTCCGGCATCGATAACATCATCGGAGACCTGGTCCTGAAACTGTTTGAAATTCTTCTGGAACATCAGAGCAAGTTTAATAGCCTGCAGGTCATAGTCCTCTTTATCTTCCCAGGTATTGCGAGGATTAAGGACATTGTCGGGAACGTTGGGCACGCGTTTAGGGATGTGAATCCCGAAGATGGGATGTGGCTCAGTCTCCACATGGTCAAGCTCCCCGGCGAGGGCCGCCTGGATCATGGCCCGGGTGTACTTAATGGGCATGCGATGCCCAACGCCATAAGGCCCGCCCGTCCAGCCGGTGTTTACCAGCCACACATTGGCCCCATGTTGCTGGATGCGCTCGCCCAGCATCTTAGCATAGACAAAGGGATGGCGAGGGAGGAAGGGTGCGCCGAAACAGGCGCTGAAGGTGGCTTGCGGTTCGGTGACGCCGCGCTCGGTGCCCGCGACTTTGGCCGTGTAGCCGCTGATGAAATGGTACATGGCCTGCTCGGGGGTCAGTTTGGAGATGGGGGGCAACACGCCGAACGCGTCGGCGGTGAGGAAAAAGATGTTGCGAGGATGCCCGCCCATGCCGTCGGGGGCCGCGTTGGGAATGTGCACCAGTGGATAAGAGGCGCGAGTGTTCTCGGTCCAACGGGCGTCATCCAAATCAACCCGTCGGGTGAAGGCGTCGTAAGCCACATTTTCCAGGATGGTGCCAAATTTTTCGGTGGTGGCGTAGATTTCAGGCTCTGCTTCGCGAGAAAGACGAATGACTTTCGCGTAACATCCGCCCTCGAAATTGAAGACGCCTTTGTCACTCCAGCCGTGCTCATCGTCACCGATGAGGATGCGATTGGGATCGGCGCTGAGAGTGGTTTTGCCCGTGCCGGAGAGACCGAAGAAGATGGCGGTGTCTTCGGGCCCATCTCCCATGTTGGCTGAACAGTGCATGGGCAGCACGCCGCGGTCGGGCATAAGATAATTCATCACCGAGAAGATCGACTTTTTGATCTCGCCGCCATAGGAAGTGCCGCCGATGAGAATCAGGCCCTGGGCGAAGTTGAGGATGACGAACGCCGCAGAATGCGTGCCGTGTTCGGAAGGAATGGAGGTGAAGGAAGGCGCATGGATGATGGTGAAGTCGGGGACGAACTCGGCCAGTTTCTGGGGATCGCGTTCGAGGATGAACATGTTGCGGGCGAAGAAATTATGCCAGGCGGTTTCCGTGATGACCCGCACTTTCAGGCGGTAATCGGGATCCGCACCCGCGTAGACATCCTGCACAAAAAGCTGACTCCCCTCCAGATAAGTCAGCATGTCCTTGCGCAGTTTTTCGAAATGCGCTTCTGAGATAGGACGATTGATGTCTCCCCACCAAATGGTCTCGCCGGTCATCGGTTCTTTGACAATGAAACGATCATTGGGGGAGCGACCGGTGTACTGGCCCGTGCGCACCACCAGAGGCCCCCGATGGACGGTGACGCCTTCCCGATTGCGGACTGCGATGTCGTGCAACGCTGCGGTGGGAAGATTCCACCACACAGCCCAAAGATTATGCAAGCCGTGATTCTCCAGCCCATAATGACTGGCTGCATACCCAAATTGATGAACGTTTTTCACTGTTACACTCCTTTGTGTGGTTGAGAATTGGAAGTTGGATTGGGAATTGCAAAAGACGAAGAGGAATTCACCAGATTTCGATCTCGTAGGCGGCGATGACACAGTCCAGCCGCCAGGAGGCGAGATCATCCACCGCTTTTTCCAGCAAGCCGTGGGCGTAGCCGCTGCTATTGGCCACGGTCACCAGCATGATGGTGGCCCGATGCCATTCATCCAGCGTATCCACTTCGGCAACGGCCAGGTTGTAACGGTTGCGCAGGCGGGCGATGACCGATTTCACCACCCGACGCTTGTCCTTGAGAGAACTGCTGGCGGGCATCTCCAGCTCGACCAGGGCGGAGGCGATGGGCATGATGGGATTAAGGAAGTTGGGTGGCGCGAGAGACATGACGGGTCCAAGCGTCGGACGCGTATTTCTCCCGCTCGATCTGATAGGCCATGTCCAATTCCTCAGGAGTAAGCTCAGCCTGATCGAAATCCACGCCCAAAGCGGAATTCAGACCGTCCACCAGGACCGCGGCCGCCTCCCAGAAGGAGACCACGCGCCCCAAAGCGGCTTCCAGGGTCGTGGCCCGCGACTGCAGATGCCTGCGAAAGGCCTCCCGTTCTCGTTCACGCTCGAAAACCATCACCTCCACCAGCCGGGTGATATCGCCGCGCAGGGGCAAGGAGCCATGCTGCAACACAAAGCCCGACGCCCGACGCTGGGCCGAACCGATGATCTTCTTGCCGCGGATGCTGATCTCGTAGGCGCTGGGGACTTCGAAACAGGCGGGGCTGGCGTCGCCCGATCGGGCGGACGCGGGCGCTTTTTCTACATCCGCACCCAATCGCTGCAACCCCAAAAGCAGTCCGTCGCTGATGCGGTTATAGACATCGAGCACGGGCCCATGGAGGATAGGATCGGTGGCGGGCCCGGCGATACTGTAGGTGAGCTCATCGGTGTGCAAAATGGCCCGGCCGCCAGTGGGTCGGCGCACGATGCCCCAGCCCCGTCGGGACAACGCCTCGCCATCGATATCTTCCACAGGCTGATGTCGGCCCAGAGAGACGGTGGGAGGATGCCACTGGTAGAAGCGCAGGGTGGGTGGACGGTCGTCCCGAGCGGCGATACGAGCGATGGCCTCATCCACGGCCATGTTCCAGGAGCCGGAGGCCGGATCGGTGATGATTAAGCGCCAGGTAGTCGCTGTCATGAGATGATCGCCGTTGAATGGGTTGGCTTTCATTATAGCGATGAATCCCCACACATGCCTAATCCAAACCGGGCCGCGATCCCTATTTTTGCCAAAAACGGTCATTCTCCTTATAATTGAAAGCCGCTAAAACTTCATCTCTTACTTCATTTCAATGGAGGATCTTCATGGGCAAAGGTGACAAGCGCACCCGACGCGGCAAGATCTGGCGAGGCACCCACGGTAAATATCGCCTCAAGGCGAAAAAGCTTCGCAAACTGAAAGCGCAAAAAGCCAGCAGCAAGTAATCGACTGGACCTCGGGCATGGACCGAGGTCTTGTCCTTTTCCAAGAAAGAGGCACGGGCGGAAGCTACCCATGAGGCGCCCATGCTTGTTGAAAGTCGTTGGCAGCAGGAGGCAGTCATGCATGGAAATATCACCGATGTGCCAGGCATTCAGGTCGGACATTGGACCGATGAAGCCGGGGGGACAGGATGCACGGTGGTGTTGTGCCCACAGGGTGCAACCGCGGGCGTGGATGTGCGCGGGGGCGCGCCCGCCACTCGCGAAACCGATTTGCTGGCCCCGTCGTGCACCGTGCAACAGGCTCATGCCATCGTGCTGGCGGGCGGCAGCGCCTTTGGGCTGGCCGCTGCGGACGGTGTTATGGGCTGGCTGGAGCAACGGGGATACGGGTTCGATACGGGGGTTGCCAAAGTGCCCATCGCGCCCGCGGCCTGTTTGTTCGATCTCGCAGTGGGTCGCGCGGATGCCCGGCCCGACGCCGCGGCCGGGTACGCCGCGTGCGAGGTTGCGGTCAGCGGCCCGCTGCCCGAGGGCAATGTAGGCGCGGGGACAGGCGCGACCGTAGGCAAGCTGCTGGGCTTTAGTCAGGCCACCAAGGCGGGCGTTGGCAACGCCAGCACGGGCATGGGCGATGTCGTCGTGGCGGCCCTGGCCGCGGTGAACGCGGTGGGCGAAGTCATTGACCCTGAGGATGGCTCCATCTTGGCCGGAGTGCGCGACCCCGCGGGGGATGGCTTTTTAGACGCCATGAGTCTGTTGCGCCACATGGGGCGCGGCTCCTTTCAAAACGTGGCCTCGGGCCGTATCAACACGACCCTGGTCGTGGTGGCCGCCAACGCCCAGCTCGACAAGGCCCAGGCCCAACGCGTCGCTATGATGGCTCATGACGGCATCGCGCGGGTGATTCGCCCCGCCCATCATCCTTTCGATGGCGACATCGTCTTCACCTTGGCCACGGGCGAAATCCAGGCCGATGTGGGAACCCTGGGCGCGCTGGCCGCCGAGGTGGTGGCCAGCGCCATCGTGCGAGGCGTGCGAGCCGCGGACTCCCTGCATGGCGTTCTCTCGGCGAAAGCCGTGCGTTGAAATGGCAGTGATGAAACGCAACTGCTATCGTGTCTGCGTTCGTCTCGTTGAACCAAACGTGACGCGGATGACGTGATATCGTCAAACGTCATG
>CAZDCN010000113.1:0-6614 GCA_964503945.1 uncultured Caldilineales bacterium | reverse complement strand
TGCTGGATGCTCACACGCCCACCCTGCGGGATAACGCCGACCTGCGCCGGCGGGCGCTGGTTCCCATGGACCAGGTCGTGATGCATCTTCCCGCCCGCATCGGCGATTACACCGACTTTTATTCCTCGAAAGAGCACGCCGTCAACGTAGGGACCATGTTTCGAGGGAAGGAAAACGCGCTTCCTCCCAACTGGCTGCATCTGCCCATCGCCTATCATGGCCGGGCCAGCTCGGTGGTGGTCAGCGGCGCGGCGGTGCATCGCCCCTGGGGTCAGGTTCTGCCGCCGGGCGCCACATCGCCTGTGTTCGCCCCCAGCTCGCTGATGGACTTTGAGCTGGAGATGGGCGTGTTCATCGGCCCGGGCAACGAGCTGGGCCAACCCATCCCGGTGGACCGGGCGGGGGAGCACATTTTCGGCCTGGTGCTGGTCAATGATTGGAGCGCCCGGGACATTCAAAAATGGGAATATCAGCCCCTCGGCCCCTTCCTGGCCAAAAACCTGGCCACGTCCATCTCGCCCTGGGTGGTGCCGCTGGACGCGCTGGAACCCTTCCGCTGTGCAGGCCCCCCACAAGACCCCGAGCCCCTGCCCTACCTGCGCATCGACAGCGATTGGGCCTTCGACATCCACCTGGAAGTGCGGCTGCAGAGCGCGCAAATGGACGCGCCCGTTACCATCGCCCGCTCGAATTTCCGCTTCCTCTATTGGAACATGCCCCAGCAGATCGCGCATCACACCATCACCGGCTGCAACCTGCGCCCGGGCGATCTGCTGGCGTCGGGCACCATCAGCGGCCCCACGCCCGATTCCTACGGGTCCATGCTGGAGCTGGCCTGGCGGGGCGAGCGCCCTTTGCGCCTGCCCGATGGCTCCCAGCGGGCCTTTTTGCAGGACCATGATAGGGTGATTCTCACCGGCTGGGCCCAGGGCGATGGCTATCGCGTGGGCTTCGGCGAATGCCGGGGAGAGCTCCTGCCCGCGAAAGCCTGGTAACCCTCATCTCCACGATTCCCGCTCATGATGGCTTTTCTCCTCCAGGGATTGTTCCTGGCCCTGCCCGCGGTCATTGTGCCCAGCTCCTTGAAGGTGTTTCTCATCTCCCGCACCTTGCGGGATGGCTGGCGCAGCGTGTGGCCCGCCACCTTCACCCCCCTCATCACCGACATCCCCATCGCCCTGTTGGTGCTCCTCATCTTGCGCCAGACGCCGGGCTGGTTCTTCAGCCTGTTGCAGATAGGGGGCGGCCTCTTCGTCATGTACCTGGCCTGGAAGCTGGTTCCCTTTCTGAAAACGGGCGGCGTCAGCTACGAACCCGCTTCTCCCGAGCAAACCATTCGCACCATGAGCCAGGCCGTGGGCATCAATTTCCTCAATCCCATTCCCTACATCTTCGTGAGCTCGGTCATCGTGCCCCGCACCCTTAGCGGCTGGCAGCTTTCCCCTCCCCATGCCCTGGCTTTTCTGCTGGGATTCTACGGCGCGCTCATCGGCGGCATGTTGGCGCTGATCCTGGTCTTCGACCTGGCCGGCAGGTTGAATCCCAAAATCAACATGGCGCTGCTGGTGATCTCCATCCTCGCCCTGATTGTGCTGGGCATCCAGCAGGTTTGGGCGGGATTGAGCGCCCTTTTGGCATGATTTCATCGGTTCCACCCACACCCTGACAGCAGGAGGTTCTCATGACGTACTACTACAAACTGGGCCATGTGCCTCACAAGCGGCATGTCGTCTTTCCCAAGCCCGACGGCGACGGCATCTATCAGGAGGAGGTCATGGGCATCCACGGCTTCGCCGGGATTCAGTCCATCCTCTACCACATTCATCCCCCCACCAAAGTGCACAAAGTCGAGGTGCTCGGCCCGACGCGCATCGAGTATGACGAACAGAGCGGCGTGCGCCCCCGGCATTTCTTCACCGCCAACGCCCCCGCGGGGGGCGACGCCATCAGCGCCCGCGTGCCCCTCATGGGCAACAGCGACGTCGTGCTCTATGTGGCCCGGCCCGACCGCGCCATGGATTTCTGGTACAAGCACGCGTCGGGGGATGACGTGCTTTTCATCCACGAAGGAACGGGCGTGTTAGAGAGTCAGTTTGGGGTGCTGCGCTATCGCCCGGGCGACTATCTCGTCATTCCCACGGGCGTGATGTGGCGGGTGATTCCGGACGCGGATTCGCCCCAACGGATGTTCGTCATCGAAGCCTATGGCCACATCGATCCGCCCAAACGCTATCTCAACAATTACGGCCAGTTTCTGGAACACGCGCCCTTCTGCGAGCGGGACATCCGCCCGCCCGACGAATTGATCACCCACGACGAACAGGGGGAGTTCGAAGTGCGGGTCAAGGCCCGCGGGGTCATCACCCGGTTCATCTACCACCACCACCCCCTGGACGTGGTGGGATGGGACGGGCATCTCTGGCCCTGGGCCTTCAACATCGAGGATTTCGAGCCCATCGTGGGGCGCATCCACCAGCCCCCGCCCGTGCATCAGACCTTCGACGGGCCCGGCTTCGTGGTCTGCTCCTTCGTGCCTCGCCTGTTCGACTTCCATCCTCAGGCCATCCCCGCGCCCTATTACCATTCCAATGTGGATTCCGACGAGGTGCTCTACTATGTGGAGGGCAATTTCATGTCGCGGCGGGGCATCGAGGTGGCCTCGGTCACCATGCATCCCAACGGCATTCCCCACGGCCCCCATCCGGGCATGTATGAAGGCTCCATCGGCAAGAAGGAGACCGCGGAGCTGGCCGTCATGGTGGACACCTTCCGGCCGCTGAAAGTGGCCAAGGCCGCGCTGGCCATGGAAGATCAGGATTACGCCTATAGTTGGATCCCTTAAACGCGTCGGGAGAGTAATCATGACCGTGATGCAACGCACCTATCAGTATGAGGAATTTCCCTACACGCCCGCGCCCGAGGAACAGACCGGAGATGTGGGGCGCTATCCCGTCGTGGTCGTGGGCGCCGGACCTGTGGGCCTGACCGCGGCCCACGATCTCGCTTTCCATGGCATCCCCGTGGTGCTCATCGATGACGACAATAAGGTCAGCCTGGGGTCCCGGGCCATTTGTTTCGACAAGCGCGCCCTGGAGATTTTCGACCGCCTGGGGGTGGTCGAGCCCATGGAGGCCAAAGGCGTCACCTGGAACGTGGGTCGCGTGTTTCACCGCGACAAGGAAGTCTATCAGTTCAACCTGCTGCCCGAAGAGGGCTACGCCCATCCCGCGTTCATCAACCTGCAGCAATACTACCTGGAGGAATATCTGATCAACCCCCTGCGCGACCATCCCCTGGTGGATTTGCGCTGGCTGAACAAGCTGGTGGATTTGCAAGCCGGCGAGGACGCGGTGCGCCTGACGGTGGAAACGCCGCAGGGGCGGTATGAGATGGAGGCCGAGTGGCTGATTGCCGCGGATGGCGCGCACAGCACCGTCCGCAAGCTCATGGGCCTGGATTACAAGGGCAAGCAGTTCGAAAGCAAGTTCTTGATCACCGACGTGGTCATGAACAACGACGACTTCCCCACCGAGCGCTGGTTTTGGTTCGACCCGCCCTTCAATCCCGGCTATTCGGCCTTGCTGCACAAACAGGCCGACAATGTGTGGCGCATCGACATGCAGTTGGACCGAGACGCGGATGTGGATGAGGAGAGCAAGCCGGAGCGGGTGCTGCCCCGCATCCGGGCCATGTTGGGGGAGGATGTGGATTTCGACCTGGAGTGGATCAGCATCTATCGTTTTCACTCGCGGCGCATGGACCGCTTTTGGCATGGTCGGGTGTTCTTTGTGGGCGACGCCGCGCACATCGTCTCGCCCTTTGGCGCCCGCGGCGCCAACAGCGGCTTTCAGGATGTGGACAACCTCATCTGGAAGCTGAAGCTGGTGATGGAGGGCAAGGCGTCGATGGATCTGCTGGAAACTTACAACGAGGAGCGCGTCTACGCGGCCGCCGAAAACCTCTTCCACACCGAAACCAGCACCGAATTCATCTCGCCCGAGACGCCCGGCCAGCTGGCTCTGCGGAACGCCGTGCTGGAGCTGGCCCGAACGTATGACTTTGCCCGACCGTTCATCAACTCGGGCCGCCTCTCTCGGGCCACCATCTATCCCCATTCCCCCCTCAGCTTACCCGACGAGGACGCGTTCGCGTGCAAGCTCGCGCCCGGCGCGCCGGCCGAGGACGCGCCCATCGCCGTGGGCGGTCAGGTGGATTATTTCCTGGCGCACGCGGGCGGCCAGTTCACGGGCGTGTATTTCGTGGATCGCCTGGAGCATATCCCCGACGAGGCGCTGGCCGATTTGCAGGCCCTGGCCGAGCTCGATCCCCCCATCGAGACGCGCATCATCACCTTTCAGCCAACCACCCGCACGGAATTTCACGGCATGCCGGTGTATCACGATGTGGGGGGTTACATGAAGCGCCGTTACGACGCCTCGCCCGGAACCTACTATCTCCTCCGCCCCGATCAATACGTCTGCGCCCGCTGGCGCACCTTCCAGCGCGACAAGGTCGAAGCTGCACAACGCCATGCAGGACGGTTGCTATGACTCAACGAACATTACGCCTCGAACCCCGCATTGCACATCCCGATCCCCTGTTCAAAGCCCTGGCCTATCTGCACAAGGGCCTGACGCCCGAGGAAAGCTTGATGGTGGATTCCAAATTGTTGTTCTTTCTGATCAACCACATCGGCGATGAAGATGTGGTCATGGAGGCCATCGAGCTGGTCAAAGCCGAGATGGCGGCGGAGCGGTAATCCATGGAATACAGGGATTTTCAGCATATCCTTTTCGAACGCCGCGATCCCCACATCCTGTGGATGACGCTGAACCGGCCCGATGTGCTGAACGCGGCCAACGCCCGCCTGCACACCGAACTGGTGGAAGTGTGGAAGACCATCGACCGGGACCCGTGGGTGCGGGTTGCGGTGGTCACCGGCGCGGGGCGGGCGTTCTCCGCGGGCGGCGACCTGAAGCTGGTGGAGAACGCCTATCGGGATGTCGAGGAGATCGCCCGCATCCTGGAGGAGGCCCGAGACCTGGTGTATAACATGCTGCACTGCAGCAAGCCCATCGTTTCCGCCATCAATGGCGCGGCCGTGGGCGCGGGGCTGGTGGTGGCCCTGTTGGCCGATATCAGCATCGCGTCCGACCGGGCCCGGCTGGCGGATGGGCATGTGCGCATGGGGGTGGCCGCCGGGGATCACGCCGCCATCATCTGGCCCCTGCTCTGCGGCATGGCCAAAGCCAAGTATTATCTCATGACCAGCGAGTTTATCAGCGGCCCCGAAGCGGAGCGCATCGGCCTGGTCAGCCTGTGCACGCCCCACGATGAGCTGGAGGCCCGGGCCATGGAGGTGGCCCGGCGGCTGGCCACGGGCCCCCAGTACGCCATCAAATACACCAAGCGGGCGTTGAATCAGTGGTTGCTCCAGGCCGGGCCCATCTTCGACCATTCCCTGGCGCTGGAGATGCTGGGCTTCTTCCATCGGGACATGATGGACGGCGTGGAAGCGTTGCGGGAAAAACGCGCGGCCCGCTACGCCTCGGCTCAGGATGACGATGGCAAAGCGTAACCGTGAAGACCTCGCGCATGACGCATGACGAAATGGCGCGCCCGCGCCGCCTGTTCCGAAAATAGATGCCTCACGCCAAGACGCAGAGGCGCAAAGGGAAAAAGAGGCAAAGAAAACCTTGGCGTTTTTGGCGTCTTTGCGTGAGATTTTCATCCGTATCGGCAGGCCGCGGCCGTGGAACCTGTGTCCGAAGGCCGTGTTCATCCGGGTCCTCATTTTCATCGGAATGGGCCTTCCGCCTCCCGGGGCGTTGGTATCAAAATCGCCCGGGCGGGCGCGCCGTCCGCGTCTTTCAACTTCAGAGGCAGGCATGCGAACAGGTAGCCGCCCGGGGCCGCATCGGTCATATCCAGGCCCTCGACGATGACGACGCCCGCTTCCAGCAAGATGCGATGGGTGGGAGCCAGCAAATCGTAGGGGGCGATGGAAAAGTAGTCGATGCCCACCAGCCGCACGCCCCGCTTCACCAGCCAGCGGGCCCCGTCCGGGGCCAGGGCGGTGAAGTCGGTGTGGAATTCAGGCTGACGCATGAGCCCGCGGGCCGTGTTGCGCGTGCGTAGCAACAGCCGCTCCGTTCCGGGCGGCATGGCAAGCCCTTCCAGCACGGCTGCGGTGATGACGTCGGCTTCGCCCGCGTCCGCCACCCAGGCCGGCCCCACCAGCGCGTCCAAGGGCAATTGGTCTGCGCCCGCGCCCCCGCGCACATAATGCGCGGGCGCGTCCACATGCGCGCCGGTGTGCGCGCTCATCACCAGCTCGGTGAGGGTGAAGGCGTCGCCCCGGTCCAGATGGGCGGGCTGGCGCAGGATGACGCGCGGGTCGCCGGGCCATACGGGCAGGTCGGGGGAGATGACGGGGGAGAGATCGATGATGGTCATGGGATGATGGGGCGTGTGGGTGTGTGAGTGTGGGCGCGGACGGCCAATTGCGTAATGCGTAATGCGTAATGCGTAATGCGTAATGCGTAATGCGTAATGCGTGAGGCCATCACGTTTTACGTTTTACGCATGACGTCGTTGAACGCTCGGCCAACGCT
>CAZDCN010000112.1:0-6656 GCA_964503945.1 uncultured Caldilineales bacterium | reverse complement strand
TGATCCGCATTGACGTTGTAGCTGAGGCCGTCGTAGCCCAGGCTGATGGGCGCGATGACGGGCACGATCTCCTGTTGCAAAAAGGGCTGAAGCGCCTCCGCGTTCACCGTCTCCACGCGCCCGACGCGGCCCAGGGAGACGCCATCCACCACCAGCTTTTCCACCCGAATCAGCCCCATGTCGATGCCGTTGAGCCCGATGGCCTTGACGCCGCCGTTGACCAGCCATCGCACCAGGCGCAGGTTGGCGATGCCGCCCAGGGCCATCTTCACCAGGCGCATGGATTGTTCCGAGGTGACCCGCAGGCCATCGACGAAGTCGAAGGGCACGCCCATTTCATCGTGCAGCCGGGCGATCTCGTTGCCGCCGCCGTGGACGATGACCGGACGCACGCCCCCTTTCTGCACCTGACGGATGACATCCACCATCTGAGCCAGGAAGGTTCGATTGTCGATCTGGCTGCCGCCGATCTTGATGACGTGAATGGGATGGGGATCGCTCATGAGAAAAGCACTTTACCAGTCCAGGCCCGCGGTCTCATCCAGGCCGAACATGATGTTCATGTTCTGCACGGCCTGGCCGCTGGCGCCTTTCAGCAGGTTGTCTTCGCTGACGGTGACGATCCATCGGCCCGGCCAGGGCAGGGGCGTGAGGCCGATGGCCACCCGGTTCGAGCCCACGGTGTGGCGCAGGGTGGCGGGCTGCCCCGCGGGAAGGAGGTGGATGAAGGGTTCGCCCGCATACGCGTCGCGATAGATGGCCCGCACATCCTTCTCGCCCAAACCGGGATCCAGCTCCACGTAGAGGGTGGAGAGGATGCCGCGGTTGACGGGAATGAGCTGGGGCGTGAACGTAATTTGGAGGCCGGGCGTGTGCGCGCCCAGGATGAGCTCCATCTCGGCGATGTGGCGGTGGGCGTAGCCGATGCTGTAGGGGACCAGATTTTCGTTGATCTCGACGAAATGGCTGCTGAGGCGCAGTTTGCGGCCCGCGCCCGATACGCCCGATTTCGCATCCACGATGATGCGCGGGCCCAGCGCGCCCGCCCGGGCCAGGGGCCACAAGCCCAGATTCACGGTGGTGGGATAACAGCCGGGATTCGCGACCAGCTCCGCCCGGGCGATGGCGGCTCGATTCACCTCGCACAACCCATACACCGCCTCTTGCAACAGCGCCGTCTGGGTGTGGGGCGTCTGGTACCAGCGTTCATAGAGTGCGGGGTCGGGCAGACGAAAGTCGGCCGAGAGATCGATGACCCGCACGCCTGCGTCCCGCGCCCGGGCCACGGCCTCCATGCTGGCCGCGTGGGGCAGGCAGAAGAAGATGACGTCCGCTTCCTGCAGGGGCGCCTCGTCGAAGGGGATGAGCCGCGTGTCGTCGGGCGAGGGGTAGAGGTCGCGGATGCGCTTCCCCGCGGAGGATTCGGACGTAGCCCAGGCCAGCCGCGTCCGGGGATGCCGGGCGATGAGTTGGAGGAGCTCGAAGCCGGTGTAACCGGTCGCGCCGACAACGCCTGCGTGAATCACCATGGTTCGCTGAGGGTGGGGGAGAATCGTAGAAAGGCGCAAACGAGGGAAAGCGGCGTGGGGGTCATGCGCCATCCCTGTTTGCGCCCTGTTACACCGTCGAAACGGGGACTAGGATTCGGTTTCGGAGAGGAGTTCGCCTTGTTTGATGGCTTCGGCCTTGCGCACCGCCTCCGCTTCGGGCAGGGTCACCGTGGCGGGAGCGGGTTCAGCATCGAGCGGGGGAGGCGCGAAGCGCTCGGGCGTCGGCTCTGGGATGTCGCTGGCCGGGGGCGGCGGGGGCGGGATCACGGGAGCCGTCCTGGTTTCGGGCGCGGTGGAAGCCTTGGTGAAATCGACGGCGGCCGCGCCGCATTGGGGGCAGCGTTTCCAGTCGGGCTCCAGCAGATAGCCGCATTGGGAGCAGGGATGCTTGAGCTCCACTTCGCAATAGGGACAATAGCGCCATTCGGGCTGCACAGGACGCCCGCAGTTCCAGCAATCGGGCGCCTGCTCCAGCTCGCGCAGGAGGATCTCCTCTTCCAGCGCCCGGTCGTATTGCTCGGCCAGGGTTTGCTTGGGCCGCACCAGGATGTAGATGAGCAGCCCCAGCACGTTGAAGACCGCCACCAGCAAGGCGGCCAGGATGGCGGCGAAGATGTCGGAAGAGCGCAGGCGAATGTCGCGCCAGGTCCAGATGATGAGGCCGATCCAGAAAGCGGCCAGCAGCCCGCCGATGATGGCGACGCCCCAGGTCAGGCCGACGCCCAGCAGGTTGAAGAGTTGTTCCATAGGTCGGGTTTAGCTCCTTGATGGAGATGAGACAAAAGGACGTTTCATCCTTTTACAGACGTTCAATCATATCACAACGCGACCCACTCACAAAAACTCCTTGTGGGATCAAGCGTCTGGTTTTTGACGCAGATTGCCGTCAAAAGGATGTCGGAACGGGCTCAGATAGGTCATCCGCCCGTATCCTCTCGCCCTCCCATTGCGTTGATCTCATTGCATCTGTCTCGCCCATCCGCGCCCGCGGCTCCCCATGCCTGTGGAGCTTGTGGCGCGCGCATCTGATCAAAGGAGTGATCATGGCTCACCCATTTGCTCGCCGTTTTCTTGCCCTTTCCCTGACTCTGCTGTTCTTTGCCGCCGGCGTCCTACGTGTTCAGGCCGATCCCGGCGCGGTGAACGAAATCATCCCCGCGGACCGCAAGGTGGACTGGTCGCCCGGCGTGCAGGGCGGCATTCCCGAAGTCCCCATCGTCAAGGTGGTGACCGACCCGCCCTACAACGCCGTCCCCAACGACGGCCAGGATGATCGCGTCGCCATCCAGAACGCGATCAACGACGCCTACGCCGCGGGCGGCGGCGCGGTGTTCCTGCCCGCGGGAACCTACGACATCCAGAGCCGCACGGCCACCGACGGCGCGCTGCAATTGAAGTCGGGCGTGGTGCTGCGCGGGGAGGGGGCCGACCGCACCCAGGTGCGTTTCGACCTGAGCGCATACACCGAGGACGTGGCCGGATTCAAGGTGCTGGCCTACAACTACAGCGCGTTTACCCCCGTCACCGGCGGCTTCACCAAGGGCAGCACGAGCATCACCGTGTCCGATCCCTCCCTGTTCAGCGTGGGGGATTACGCGGAGATCGAGATGGAGAATGATTCGCGGATCAGCAATGAGGATTGGGCGCTGAACGCGGTGGGGGAGGTGGTGAAGATCGTGGGGGTCAGCGGCAACACCCTGACCCTGGAGAAGCCCCTGAACTACGGCTATGACGCCGCGCGCAACCCTCAAATCCGACGCATGGCCGTGGTGGAGAACGCGGGCATCGAGCGCATGTATCTCACCCGGCTGGATTCAGGCCCGGGCCAGCTCATCTTCTTCTACAATGTGGCCAATGTGTGGGTGCGAGAGGTGGAGAGCGACAAAGTGCTCAACAGCCATGTGTATGTCCACGCGGCCTATCAATGCGAAGTGCGAGACAGTTACATCCATGACGCCTGGGGTTTTGGTTCAGGCGGACAGGGCTACGGCGTGAACCTGGTCAAACATGCCACCAACTGCCTGGTGGAAAACAACATCTTCCGCTATCTGCGCCATCCCATGGTCGTCCAGGTGGGAGCCAGCGGCAATGTCTTCGCCTACAACTACTCCCTGGACCGCCAATCCACCCTGACCGACGTCTCGGTGCACGGGCATTTCCCCTCCTACAACCTGTTCGAGGGCGACATCGTGCAGGAGGTGAATTCCTCCGACTACTGGGGGGCCAACGGCCCGGGCAACACCTTCTTCCGCATGTGCATCCAGGCCGAGGGCATCCAGCTCATGAACGATTCCGATGACCAAAACGTGGTGGGCAACGTGCTGGGCGACGCCTCTCCCAACATCATCACCGAAGACAGCACCATCGACGGCACCCTCAAGCACGGCAATTATGAACTGGGCGCGGTGCAGTGGGACCCGGCCATCGCGGATCAGAACTTGCCGGACAGCTACTACCTGGCCCAAACGCCCCCGTTCTACCAGTATCAGAACATGGCCTGGCCCTCCACCGGCTCCGACATCAACACCAACCAGGCCACATGCATGATTCCCGCCCGGGAGCGCTGGGAGGATGGCAGTATCATCCCCCACCCCTTCAATCTGCGCAACGACCTGAGCGGCAACGACGTGACCCTCAACTGGGTGCATCGGTATGAGTACGGCAGCTATGAGATTTGGCGCAGCACAGACCCCTACTTCGCGCCCGGCGATCCCGGCTCCACCCGCATTGCCAATAACGTGCAGCCGCCCGCGGTGGGCGACGGGGCCAGTTACGTGGACGCGGGCGCGGTTTTAGACGGCGTGAGCTATTACTACCGCGTGCGCGGCGTCAGCGGCGGAACCGCATCCAACCCTTCCAACGAGCGCGGCCTCTTTGTGCAGCCCCTCACGCCCGGCAATTGAACGCTACTGATCCGTTCCGGGCGTCGTCTCTTCCTCAAACACGGGCGGGGGCAATTGCTCCTGCCCCGTGCGGAAGAGGAAGAAATTCCATGCCAGGCGGCTGATGTCGGCCATGAGGGGGTTGCTCATGTCCCACACCACCCAGCCGTACTGATAAACGTAGATATCCAGCACGTAGGGGCCCTCGGGCCCGTAGATGATGGCCACATCCCCCTGGGTGTCGGGCGCGTAGCCGTGCTTGTGCCCGATGCGCGCGCCCTCGGGCACGCCGTACTTGATGAGATACCCCAGCGGGTTCTGCTCCAGCCACCCAATCAGCTCTTGGCATTTCTCGGGCGTGAGCTTGTCGGGATACGCGGCCAGCAGCGCGCCCTTGCCCTCCGCGCAGCGCCCGATCTCCGCCAGCAGCACGCCCATGTCGCGCGGCGTGGTCTGGGTGGCCAGGTCGGGATTGGTGTGATATTCGGGGTTTGTGTTGGCGGGCGTGCGGATGATGGGGGGCGGGATGTTGCTGTTGTAGGGGACCGCGATGAAGGTGTTCTTCAGCCCAAAATCTTGATAGAACTGGGTCACCCGCTGCACGCCTTTCATCACGTCCCCGCCGCCCAGGTGGAACATGAGCGCGTTGGCCGCGGCGTTGCTGGCCGTGGGCGAGGTCACCGTGATGCTGATCCATTTGGTGATGTTGTCGGGCAGGGGCAGGTCGTTGTCCATGTAGGTGAGGAGCAGGATGCCGATCTTCACGGTGCTCATGCCCGAGAACGCGGTGTCCGCGTCGATGTCGATCTCCTCCCCCGTGGGCAGGAATTGGAAATAGGACGCGTAGACGCCGGGGAATTTCTCGAAACGGGCGCGCATCGCGCTTTCCAGCGCCTCGAAGCCGGGCTTCTCATCCTGCTCGGTGATGAGCGCGAAGCGGGCTTCCCGGTTGTAGGGATCCGTGAACGCCTGGATGATGTTGATGGCGGTCTGGCCCGGCTCGGTGCGCACGCCGGGCCGACCCGCGGCAAAGGACAGGGTTTCCAGGTTCACGGTGGGGGGCAGGGGCTCGTGATCATAAGTCCGGGCCTGCGTCTTGATCCAGGCCGCCAGCTTCTCCCGATCGTAAGCGTATTGCAGGGGGATATCGTGGGGCATGGGGGGCTGGCCGCTGACGTAGAAGAAGAAATTCCAGATGGCGTTCCAACCCCGGCCATAGGTCTGGGCCTCGGCCACCATGCCCTCCGCGTCCACCTGAAAATCGATGTCCTCCGGTCGAAGCACCAGCCGGTTGTCGCCATGATAGACCAGGATGGGGCGTTGGTAGACCGCGCGCAGATTGGCGACGGCCTCCTCCGTGGAGTCGCCGCCGATGGCCATCCCGCCCAGGGTCACGCCCGGCGGGATGGCGTCGCGGCCCTTGGCGTAGTTGACGTAGTAGGGGCCGAGGAAAAGCACAAGGGCGGCCAGGCCGAGAACCACGGCCCAGCGAAGCAGTCGAAACATGGCGTTATCCGAAGGCTCAAAAAGTTGCCTGCAATCACCGACTCAAGTCGGGCTCTTCAGGCCTGCGGCCAATGGACGGCCTCCGCCGTCCAGGTCGCCGCAGGGCGACCGTCGGCGCAAAGCGCCTCGAAAGTCCGAATGCATTCGGCGCATGATTATTCCCACTCGATGGTGGCGGGAGGCTTGGAGGTGATGTCGTAGACCACGCGGTTGACGCCATCGACCTCGTTGACGATGCGGTTGGCCATGCGGCCCAGCGCGTCATAGGGCAGTTTGGCCCAATCCGCGGTCATGAAGTCATCGGTGGTGACGACGCGGATGGCGACCACGTTCCCATAGGTGCGATAATCGCCCATGACGCCCACGGTGCGCACGGGCAGCAGCACGGCGAAGGCCTGAGATGTGGCCCGATAGAGGCCTGCGGCCTCCAGCTCCTGCAGCACGATGGCGTCGGCCTGGCGCAGGGTTTCCAGCCGCTCCCAGGTGACTTCGCCCAGAATGCGGATGGCCAGGCCCGGGCCGGGGAAGGGATGCCGCCAGACGATGCGCTCGGGCAGGCCCAGGGCCAGGCCCACGCGGCGCACTTCATCCTTGAACAGATAGCGCAAGGGCTCCAACAGCTGGAATTCGATGTCTTCGGGCAGCCCGCCCACGTTGTGATGGGTCTTGATGGTGCGCGCGGCCTGCTCCCGGTCGGTGGCCGCGCTCTCGATGACGT
>CAZDCN010000111.1:0-6658 GCA_964503945.1 uncultured Caldilineales bacterium | reverse complement strand
GCCGACGTTTATTTACGGAACAGTTGACGCTGGGAGGACAAAGCACTATACTAGAATTAGAAGATGTCATCTCCGCCTCATTCAGGAGGTAATTGCGATGACCGAGATGGAACAGGGTTGTGTGGAACCTGCGGCTGGGCCTCTCGTTCCCGAGCCCACATCTGAACAACCAACAACACCAACCTCAACGCAGGAGGTGAAAATGCTTGCGCGTGTAGGAATGGAAGCCCCTGATTTCGAAGCTTCGGCTTTTGTGCCGGGCGAAGGCTTCAAAAATGTCAAACTCTCCGATTACAAAGGCCAGTGGATCGTCCTCTGCTTCTACCCTGGCGACTTCACTTTTGTCTGACCGACCGAACTCGCAGCGGTCGCTGCCAAATATGACGAGCTGAAAGCTCTGGGTGTGGAAGTGCTGGCCATGAGCACGGACAGCCGGTTCGTCCACAAAATCTGGCAAGAGCAAGAGCTCTCCAAGATGATCGACGGGGGCGTGCCCTTCCCCATGTTGTCGGATGCGGGCGGTCGGGTCGGCGCGCTCTATGGCGTGTACGACGAAGCCGCGGGCGTGGACATTCGAGGACGATTCATCATTGATCCCAATTTCGTGATTCGCGCCATGGAGGTGCTGACGCCCGAAGTTGGCCGCAATCCCAACGAGCTGATCCGCCAGATCAAGGCCTTCCAGCATGTGATGGAGACGGGCGAAGTGACGCCCTCCGGCTGGGAGCCCGGCGGCGTGACCCTCACGCCCGGGCCCGATCTGGTGGGCCGCGTTTGGGAAGTCTGGAAACCCTGACGCCACATCATCACCCGGAGATGACATCTCGTAGGCAGGCGGTGCGTTTTTGCGCTCCGCCTGTCTTTTTTATGGGTCAGATGCAATCTGGTTTTATCGAGATCATGCCCTTATAATAGGATCATGTTCAACTACGTCCGTCGCGCCCAGAATTTCCCTCGCTATCGGCGCATCATCTCGGTCTTTGTTCAGCACGGCTTCGGCTCGCTGCTGGAACAGTGGGGCGTGGATCGCTATCTGATCACCCCCGCCAAGTTGATGCACCGGCGGGAGGCGCTGGAGCGACTGACGCCCGCGCAGCATTTCCGGGCCGCCCTGGAGGAGCTGGGCCCCACCTTCATCAAAATCGGACAGGTCCTCAGCACCCGGCCCGATCTGCTCCCCCCGGACTACATCGAAGAGCTCAGCAAACTGCAGGACGCCGCGCCCCCCATCCCCTGGGAGGAGGTGGAGGCCCAGTTAACCGCCGAATGGGGCCGCCCTCCCGACGAGCTCTTCCAAAGCATCGACAGGACGCCTCTGGCCTCGGCCTCCCTGGCCCAGGTGCACGCGGCCGTGCTTCCCGACGACCGGGAAGTGGTCATCAAGGTCCAACGCCCGGATATCTGGCCCACCATCCAATCCGACCTGGCCATCCTGGAAGATGTGGCGGCTGTGGCCCAACGCACCTCCCTGGCCGAGTTCTACAACCCCATGGACATCGTCCAGGAGTTTTCTTTCACCCTGCAAAATGAGCTGAACTATCTGCAGGAGGGGCGCAACGCCGACCGCTTCCGAAAGAATTTTGCCAACGAGCCCGCCATTTACATCCCCAAAGTCTATTGGGAATTCACCACCCGGCGGGTGCTGGTGCTGGAACGGCTTTATGGGGTCAAGATCAGCGATGTGGAGACCATGAAGCGGGTGGGCATCGATCCCAAACAGGTGGCGCTGAACTCGGCCCGCCTCATCGTCCAGGAGGTGTTGGAGGATGGGTATTTTCATGCGGACCCGCATCCCGGCAATTTTTTCGTCATGCCCGGCGCGGTCATCGGCGCCGTGGATTTCGGCATGGTGGGCCATCTTTCGCGAGAGGATCGCATCAATCTCGTCAAGCTCTACGTCGCCTCGGTGCAGATGGACGCCGACCGCATCGTCGAGCAGCTCATCCGCATGGGGGCCGCCACCGCGTATGTGGACCGCGCCGCGCTGAAGCGCAGCATCTCCCGCTTGCTCCACAAATATCAGGGCCTGCCCCTGAAGGAAATCCGGGCGCAGGAAGTCGTCAACGACATCATGCCCATCGCCTATCGCTTCCATCTGCGCCTGCCATCGGACCTGTGGTTGTTGGGTAAAACCCTGGGCATGATGGAGGGCGTGGGGTTGCAATTAGACCCCGATTTCGACATGTTCGAAGTGTCGAAGCCCTTTGCCGAAAAGCTCATGCGGGAGATGTGGATGCCATCGACCTGGGGGCCCGAGGCGCTGGGCAATCTCCAGGCCTGGGGCGATCTGTTCGAGGTGATGCCCCGGGCCGGGAGCAAGTTGCTTTACGGCCTGGAATCGGGCAAAGTGCCTCTGGATATGACCTTCGATGTGCGGAAAACGGTCATCGAGCGGTTCGACCGCGCGTTGACCCGCCTGGCCCTGAGCGTGATTCTGGGCTCCTTTATCCTGGCGCTGGCTCTGCTCATCTCCAGCGCCCCTTCCAGCCCCATCGTGATGGGCCTGGTTGCCATCGGCTTCCTCACAGCCATGGGCCTGGGCCTGTGGTTCCTCATCTCAGTCCTACGTCGGGTATGAACTCGCAGATAGGGGGCGTCACAGATGGAGAACACAAACAGTTGTCTTACTAACTCATCCCCTCGCCCCTCCGCCCCTTCGCCCACCCTCACTTCACGAACCCATGAAACAAATCCTAATCCCACTCCTACTACTCCTCCTCGCCGCGTGCACGCCCGCCTTGCCGCCGACCGCTTCCCCCAGGCCCGCGGTCACGCCCGCCGCGCCCACGCCGACCTTCACGGCATCTCCTCCGCCCGCCGCATCGCCCACGCCCTCGCTGCCCGAGCCCGCGCTCTTCGACATCCCCTGGGACGACCGCACGCCCTTTGCCGCGGGCCTCATCCCCGCCGCCCAGGCCGCCCTGCAGGAGCGGCCCGAGGCCAGCGTCTATCACCTGGATTTCACCGTCAGCGAGGACATGACCCAGGTGGAGGGCAAACTGGAGGTGCGCTACACCAACGCCGAGGACGTCCCCCTGGACGAGGTCATCTTCCGTCTGTTCCCCAACATCCTGGGCGGAAAGATGACGGTGGATGGGGTGACGCTCAACGGCGCGGCCGCAGAAACCAGGCTGGATGCCGATGACAGCGTGCTGCGCATCGCCTTGCCCGCGGCCCTGCAGCCCGGCCAAAGCGCGGTCTTCGCCATGAACTACCATGTGACCATCCCCACCACGCCCGGCTCCAACTATGCGGTGCTGGCTTTCATGGACGACATCCTGGCCCTGGCCCACGCCTACCCCATGATCCCCGCCTACGACGACGCCATGGGCTGGTATGACGACGCGCCGCCATCCTACGGCGACGTCACCTACAGCGACACGGCCTACTACCTGGTGCGGGCGAATTTGCCCGCAGGGCCGGTGGTGCAGGCGTCGGGGGTTGAGCTCCACCGGTCGGGGGAGAATGGGCGTCAGGTCATCACCTACGCGGCCGGGCCCATGCGCGACTTCTACTTCGTCAGCAGCCCTCGTTATCGGGTCATCGAAGAACAGGTGGGCGACACGGTGGTGCGGGCCTATGCGCCCGGCGAATACAGCAACGCCAACGAGCTGGCTCTGAGCTACGCGGTGGACGCGCTCCAGGTGTTCAATCGCACCTACGACACCTATCCCTTCACCGAGTTGGACGTGGCGGGTACGCCCACCCTGGCCGGAGGCATCGAATACCCGGGCCTCATCGTCGTCGCCCTGAGCATCTACGACCCCGACCAGCCTTTCTTCGAAGTCGCCACCGCGCACGAAGTGGGCCATCAATGGTTTTACAGCGTCGTGGGCAACGACCAGGTGCATCACCCCTGGCTGGATGAATCCCTCACCCAATACAACACATTGCTCTACTTCAAAGAAATGTATGGCGAGGCCGGCTATCAACTCGCTCGCGGCAACATGCAGCGGCGATGGGACTATATCGACGACGCGGATATCCCCCTGGACCTGCCCGTCTCCGCCTATGACGAAGCGGAATACAGCGGCATCATCTATGGCCGCGGGGGCATTTTCTTCGACGAGCTCCGCAAGAAGATCGGCGACGATGCATTCGAAAGCTTCCAGAAGGCCTACTACCAGACGTTCAAGTGGGATATCGCCACCACCGAGGGCTTGCAGCGCGTGGCCGAAGAGGCCTGTGGCTGCGACCTCACGCCCATGTTCGAGGCGTGGGTGTATCCTAAGTCATCTCCCTGAAAGCTGAATTCGTGAATGACTTGACAAGCGTCTCCTTCTGGCGATAATAAGTTTGTGAATATGCCATTATTCCCACGACACCTCTTAAACTCATGGCTACGAAAAATCAGATTATTACGGAAATCCATCGTCTAGATGAAAAATACCTGGATGCGATTTATAAAATCGTGCGCCAGTTGTCGCGCGCGGCCGAAATTCAGCATGAAGCGGGGGGAGAGGAGGCCGCAGCCATTCTGAGGGAGATTGCGAAAGATGGCGGGTTGGGAATCAAAAATCCATTGGAATGGCAACGGGAAATTCGGCAGGAACGCACTTTACCCTTTCGGGGAGCATGATCGTCGGTGATGTTGTTGGATAGCAACGTACTGATCTATGCGGCTGAGCCCGGTTACGAGGCTGTCCGGGCGTTCATTGCGAACGATCAGCCCATTGTCTCCGTTATCAGTAAAGTCGAGGTGCTGGGGTATCATCGATTGACTTCGAAACAAAAGCAACGGTTAGAGCGATTATTCGCGGCGTTGCCGATTCTGCCCGTGACAGATGAGGTGGTTGATTGGGCGATTGCGTTACGTCAAAAACGAAAGATGTCTTTAGGGGATGCGCTTATCGCGGGGACGGCCTTGAGTTTTGGGTTGACTTTGGTTACGGCCAACGTTCGGGATTATGCATGGATTGAAGGTGTCGAACTCCTGAATCCACTGGCTCTATAAGGCGGCTCCTACAAACAACATGAACGATCCACTACGCTTCACCTATCCCTTCAGCGCCTTGCTGATGATGGTCATCCCCTTGCTCCTGGGGATTTTCCTGGCGCAGAAATATCGGCTTACGTGGAAGCTGTTTCTGTACGGCGCGGCCGCGTTCGTCCTGGCCCAACTTGCCCACATCCCCCTCAACTGGGTCCTCACCCGCTTCTTCCCCGCGCTCGCGCCCGGCGGCAACGCGCTGGCCACGGCCATCGTCTTCGGGCTGACCGCGGCCATCACCGAGGAGCCCGCCCGCTACTCCGTGCTCAGCGGCAAGTTGAAGTGGGCCCGGGGCTGGAAAGAAGCCCTCATGTTCGGCGCGGGCCATGGCGGCCTGGAGTCCATCCTGATAGGCATTTCCCTGTTGGCCTCATTCATCTCCCTCTCCGCGTTGCGAGCCAATCCCGACCAACTGGCCCAACTTCCTGCGGACCAGGCCGCGCTGGTGCAACAGCAGTTGCAAGCCTTCTGGTCGGCCTCTTGGTACGAAGCCCTCCTGCCCGCGGTGGAGCGCATCTTTGCCCTCGTCATCCAGATATCCCTCGCGGTCATGGTCATGCAAGTGTTCTTGCGCGAGGACCGGCGTTGGCTGTGGGCCGCCATCGCCTGGCACTGGTTGGTGAATGCAGTCAGCGTATGGAGTTTGAGCTATTTTCAAAACGCGTTCATTACCGAACTCATTGTCGGCGTCTTCGCCCTCACCGGCCTGATGATCATCCTCTACTTCCGGCCCGCGCCATCCGACACACAAGGAGATGAACCAGCGTGAGTCAGACCCTGTTTCTCACCGGCGCTAACCGCGGCATCGGCCTGGCCGTGGTGCGAGAGGCCCTGGCCCGGGGCCACCGCGTCTTTGCCGGCGCGCGTCGGCCCCGCCAGGCCTCCCAGCTCCAGGCCCTGGCCCAGACCCATCCCCAGCAGATCATCCTCATCCCCATCGACGTGGCGGACGACGCCAGCATTCAGGCCGCGGCCGACGCGGTGGCCGCGCACACCGACGCCCTGGATGTGCTCATCAACAACGCGGGCGTCTTTCCCCATGGGGAGCGGCTGACCAATTTGCATGCAGAGACCATGCTGCACACTTACCGCGTCAACAGCATCGGCCCCATGATGGTGGTCCAGCGCTTCCGGCCTCTGCTGCACGCGGGCTCCGCCATCCTCAACATCACCTCTCAACTGGGCTCCATCACCCTGCACATGAGCAATCACTACAGCTACAACAGCAGCAAGGCCGCGCTGAACATGCTCACCCGCATCCTCGCCTCGGAACTGAAGCCCGCGGGCATCGCGGCTGTGGCGGTGCATCCCGGCTGGGTGCAGACCGACATGGGCGGGCCCGCCGCGCCCCTCACGCCCGAAGCCTCCGCCCGCGGCATCCTCGACCTGGCCCAGCGGCTCACCCTGGCCGACACGGGCGAGTTCTTCACCTGGGAAGGGAAGAAGCACCCCTGGTAGGAGTCAGTCATGCACTTGGGCGTCGTCATCGTCAGTTACAACGTGCGGGATTTGCTGCGCGCCTGTCTGCAGTCGGTGTATGAAGACCTCGCGCGCACGCCCGGCCTGACCGCGCAGGTCGTGGTGGTGGACAACGCGTCCGCGGATGGCAGCGCGGTCATGGTGGCCGAGGAGTTTCCTTTGGTGCGCCTGGTGGCCAGTCAGGAGAAT
>CAZDCN010000110.1:0-6714 GCA_964503945.1 uncultured Caldilineales bacterium | reverse complement strand
CTCGTTCCAGGACGAGGGGGCGCTCGTGGTGCCACCTGGATTCGCCGCGGCCTCGCGACCGCGACCTCAGTGATTCAGCGTTTTGCTGAACCGGGCCGAATAACGACGGCCAACCGTCTCCGCTTACTCGGCCGGGCGATCCCGTGCCGTTCGGCGGAGCGACTCGGGAGGGGATTTCATCCGTCCGGCGTCACTGCCTTGCACCACCCGGCAGCTCTCTGAGACCCGGGGCCGGATTACTTGTCTCCGTCATCGTCGTTCATGCTTTCGATTTTCGACATTGCCAAGATTAGCATAAGCGTCGCACTTTGTCAACCACCGCCAATTCGGGGATAATACGACTATGACCAACTTCCCCATCTACGACCTCGAAACCGCCCGCTCGGGCATCCTCCAACGCCGCAGTTGGGCCGAGACCGACTATCCCCCAAGCCTGTTGGATGGCATCCAGCGCATCTTTGGCGAGGCGCTAACGCCCGAACAGGCCGTCGCCCGAGTGCTGAACGACATCCGGGTTGAAGGCGACGCGGGTCTACACCGCTGGACACAGCGCATCGACGGCGTTCGGGCCCAGAGCTACGCAGTTCCTCCCGAAGAATGGAACGCGGCCCTGGATCGCATCGACCCCGACCTGCGGGAAGCCCTGTGGGCCGCAGCCGACCGCATCGCCGCGTTTCATCGCCGCCAACCTGCCCATTCATGGCTTCATCAAGATGATGATGGCACATTGGGCCAGCTCCTGCGTCCCCTGGATTCGGTGGGCGTGTATGTCCCCGGCGGCAGCGCGCCCCTGCCCTCCTCCCTGCTCATGGCCGCGGTCATCGCCCGGGTGGCGGGCGTGAAACGCGTCATCGCCATGACTCCACCCAACCGTCAAACGGGCGCCATCCCTGACGTCGTCCTGGCTACAGCCGCCATCGCCGAAATCGACGAGCTTTACGCACTAGGCGGAGCCCAGGCCATCGGAGCCATGGCGTACGGCACAGAAAGCATCGAGCCCGTGGACAAGATCGTGGGCCCGGGCGGACTGTTCGTCACCCTGGCCAAGCGTCAGGTGTTCGGCGTGGTGGGCATCGACGGCCTGCCCGGCCCCACCGAAACCATCGTCATCGCCGACGACAGCGCCCACCCCGGCATGGTGGCCGCAGACCTGCTGGCCCAGGCCGAGCATGATATCCTGGCCACGTCCATCCTGCTCACTCCCAGCCGCAAACTTGCCGAACGAGTGCGAAAGGAAGTGGAAGCCCGGATAAAGGCGCTGAGCCGGGCGCAGATCATCGTCCAATCCCTGCCCACTCGCGGCGGCGCGGTCATCACGCCCGACTTGAAAAGCGCGGTAGAGGAAGCCAACCGCTTCGCTCCCGAACATCTATGCCTTTCTGTGGCCGATCCCTGGGCGTTAGTGCCGCTGGTGCGCCACGCTGGCGGCGTCTTCGTGGGAGAGAGCAGCTTTGAGGTCCTGGGCGATTACATCGCCGGGCCCAGCCACATCATGCCCACCGAGGGCACGGCCCGCTACGCCTCTCCCCTCAACGTGGAAGATTTCATCAAACGCATCAGTCTCATCGCGCTCACGCCCGAAGCGGGCGCGACGCTGAGCGGCTACGCCGCTCGTATCGCTGACGCCGAGGGCCTGGATGCGCACGCCGCGTCCGCCCGCGAGCGGATCAAGCGCATCACTTGAATTTCCTTTTCCATGGCACCATCGTTCAACCCAACCATCATGCCCCGCCCTGAAACCATCAGCCATCACCCTGAAAACATTCATCCCGACGCCTTCATAGCTCCCAACGCCACGGTTATCGGTAACGTGCGTATCGAGGCCGGCGCTAACATTTGGTTTGGCGCTGTGTTGCGTGGTGACGTAGACTGCATCGTTATCGGCGAGGGCAGCAGCGTGCAAGACAACTGCGTCATCCACTGCGACCCGGGCTACCCCGCCATCATCGGCAAAAATGTCGTCATCGGCCACGCTGCGGTGGTGCATGGCTGCATCATCGAGGATGGCGCGCTCATCGGCATCAACGCCACGGTGCTCAGCGGCGCCCGCATCGGCGCTGGCGCGATGATCGCCGCCGGAGCTCTGGTCCCGCCCGGTATGGTTGTGCCGCCCCGCACCCTATACAAAGGCGTGCCCGCTCGCTTCGCCCGTCCTGTGCGGGAGAAAGAATTGGCAGCGATCTCGGACAACGCCCGCCGCTATCGGGAACGGGGCCATCGCTACAAAACTTATTTCGAGAAAACATCCAGATGACTGCTTTTGACGCCATTATTTTCGACGTAGATGGGGTGTTGTGGGCCGCACAAGACGCATACAACCATTGCACCCTGTATGTCGCTCGCCAATTGGCCGTTCAGCACGGTTGGCCCGACGCGGGCCTGAATTTGGAGCATATAAAAGCGTTCAAGCGCTCGGGAGGATTCAACAGCGATTGGGATATGGTCTGGGCCCTGGTCGTGCTACTCCAGGCCCGGGCCGAGGGGCGCATCCCGCCCGATCGGAGCTGGTTCGATCTGGCGGAGGAGAACGCGGGCCGGGGTATCGACTGGGCGCGGGGCTACGTCGGACCGGATGCGCCCGATTTCCACGAACTTCAGCTTTTCTACGACGCCCACTACTGGGGCGCAGACCGCTATCCCCACATCTACGACCGCCCTCCCGTCGTGGCCTATCGCCCCGGCTTCGCTCATGCAGAGCGCCCCTACGCCCAACCTGACTTTTTCTTTCGCTTGAAAGAGGTCGGCATCCACCGAATAGGCATCATTACCGGACGCAACCGCAACGAAATGCGCACCCCCATGGCCGCGCTGAACTTCGACGGCCTCCTGGTCCCCAACGCCATCTTCACCGATGAGGATGGTCACAAGCCCGACCCCAAACTGTTAGTTCAGGCCATCGAGCGCCTGAACGCGACCCGCGCCATCATGGTGGGCGACAGCATCGATGATCTGCGGTTGGTGTTGAATTATCGAACGCTGCCCCTATCTCAACAGCATGCCCGGGTCCAGTTCGTTGCCATCGACCACGACAACGCCCCAGACCGCTGGCTGTCGCAGGGCGCGGACGCCGTCTTAGAAGATGTCAATGCCCTTCCCGACTGGCTATCTTCTGACACAAACTGAAGAAATCATCAACCCATTTCCTTCCAATACCCTCTTACTCGCATCCAACAACGCTTACTCTCCAACCTTCATTAAACACAACCATGAAAATCACAGTCTTAGGCGGCGCCGGCAAAATGGGCGGCATCGCCGTACAAACCCTGGCTAACGATTCTCGCGTAGATGAAGTCGTCATCGCCGATCTCAATCTTCAGGCCGCCCGCGAGGTAGCCGCATTTATCGACAGCCCCAAAATCCGCATCGCGTCCATCGATCTGCGGGATCACGACGCGCTGGTGGCCGCACTGCGCCCGATGGACGCGGTGGTCAACGCCACCGTCTACTACACCAACCTGCCTGTGATGGAGGCGTGCATCGAGGCCCGCACCCCCTACGTGGACCTGGGCGGGCTCTTCCACACCACGCGCAAGCAGCTCCAACTGCATGAGCGATTCCAGGGAGCAGGGGTGAGTGCGGTGCTGGGCATGGGCTCCGCGCCCGGCGTGCCCAACGTCCAGGCCCGCTACGCGGCCGACCGCCTGGACGCGGTCGAATCTATCCGCATCTACGACGGCATCCAGCCGCCGCCCCCCGATGACACCGCATTCACCTACGCGGTGGCCACCATCCTCGACGAAATCACCATGAAACCCATGGTTTACCGGGACGGCGAATTCATCGAGGCGGAGCCCTTGAGCGAATTCGAGGACTACCAGTTCGTCGAGCCTCTGGGCGTCCTGCCCATGCACCTCTCTCTCCATTCCGAAGTCGCCACCTTGCCCATCTCCTTTGCCGACAAAGGCGTGCGCGAGGTCTTCTTCAAGATCAACTATTGGGGCATGGCCCCGGAGACGGTGGAGAAGGTGCAGGTGCTGGCTGAATACGGCCTGAACAGCAAAGAGCCCGTGGAAGTGAAAGGTGCGAAGGTGGCCCCGCGCGACCTCATGGTGGCCCTGCTGCGTCAGCACGAGCCCCCCGCCACCGCCTTCCTCGCCCCACCCGCTCACCAGCCCCCCCATTGGGTGAAGGAGATCGTCACCGAAGTGCGGGGGAGGAAAGATGGCCGGGACGCGATCTATCGCCTGGGGACCATGACGGTGAAGGGTGCACTGCCCACGGGCGCAGCGCCAGCCATCACCGCCATCTGGCTGGCGGAAGGACGCATTCCCGCGGGCGTGCACCCGCCCGAGCAGGTCATCGACCCCGAACCCTTCTTCGCCGAATTGAAAAATCTGGGGATCGAGACCCGAGTGACAGTGACTCGACCCATCTAGTGGACGATCCCTTTTCGAGACGATCCCTTTTCGAAAAGCCATTGACATCCCCCTCCCCCGCCCGGTGTTTGGCGGGGGAGTTTTTATAGCCTCGCTTTTTGACAAAGAACCGTGGAAAATGTGACACTTAGGCTTGTTGGGGTCAATAATAGAATGAAATGAATGCTTACGTCCGAGCTCTCCAAAAGCTTGTCCAGTCCCGCAGCCAGGATGCGACCCTCGATTGGGATGTCGTCTACGACCAGACCCTACCCAAAGTTTACAACTTTTTTCGCTATCGTCTGGCTGACTCTGCGCTGGCGGAAGATCTGACCGCGACCACGTTCGAGCGTGCATGGAAGGCGCGACATCGATTTCAACCTCATCGCGCGGAGCCTGGAACCTGGCTGTTAGGCATCGCCCGAAATGTATGGCGTGAGCACTTGCGTGAACAACGCTCTCGCCCACCGTTATCCCTGGAAACCATGGAACACCTGCCAGCGGATAACGATCCCGAACATCTTCTCCAGGCCCAGGATGAACGGGAACGACTGCAAACGCTCCTGGCTCGTCTGCCCGAGCGGGAGCAGGAGCTCATCGCCCTGAAATATGGCGCAGGGATCTCTAACCGACAAATTGCGGCCATGACGGGCCTTTCGGAGAGCAACGTAGGCACCATCTTACATCGCACCGTTCGAAAATTACGCAGGCTATGGGAGGATGAATCCTATGAATGATGATCGTTTTCTCTACCAACTCCGCGAGGAACCCGATCCTCTGTTCGTCGACCGTCTTAGACGACGAATTCAGCCAGAAACTGTCCCCCCTACCTTCAAGGCGTCCCGTGTGCATAACCGCAAGTGGGTCGCGGCGGCAATAAGCGTGTCGATATTTTTCTTTGGATTGCTGTTTACCTACTCGCCCACTGCACGGGCCCTCCTGCAGACCGCAACAACGGAAATCGCAGGTCGCATGTTCACGGTGAGTGACGCCTATCCCTATGAAAATCAGGAAGATGCAATCACTGTAGAGCCAAAAATCCTGACCGTTAAACAAGCCCTGGCCCAAAGCCATTATCCCATCCATCTTCCCACCTACATACCCGCGGGCTACCATCCGCGAGAAGATACGGTTCTTGCCTACCCTCCGTTGAACGATGAGCTAGGACCGGTGCTCTACTTTTCATGGGAAGGGAAGATGGACCGTATCAGCCTGATGGTCTGCTCTCGCTGCCCGTGGGAACGTGGGGAGCTTATTGCTCCAGGGACAGCCGAGGAGGTGACACTTGCCAACGGGCGTCCGGCCGTTTTGGTGCGGGGCGGCTGGTATCTAAATGAACGCCAGTGGCGCACCGATATTGTAATCACATTGGAATGGACGCGTGAGGGAGTCCTTTATCAGCTTTCCGCCCCCGGAGATTTCCCGGTGGAAGAATTAATAACGATGGCATCATCCACTTGGAAAGAATAAGGCTCAGGGTGTCTGGCTTCCCGGCGTCAACGCGAAATCAAACTCCCCCGCCCGGTTGGACTCGGTGTCCCCGGCGGGGGAGAGTCCTTTCACCAGGTAATAGTGGTTTTGGGTGGCGTCACCCAGCCCTTGAGGATCATCGAATTGCCAGGGAAAGCGGTCAATGACGGCTTCGGGCGAGCCCGCTGGTTGGAAGTAGGGATCCTGGCCGCGAAAGACCTGATAAGCCGTGTAAACTGGATCGTGGGTCCAGCTCAGGCGCAGAGAACTCGCGTCCAGTTGGGAGATGGTGATGAAGGGAAGAAAAGTGCTGTTGACGAAGTCGAAGACCCTGTGCTGAAACCCTGTCCCCGGAGACCCCACCCAAACATGATTTGGGTCACCCGGATCAAAGGCCAGCACGAAAGCAAAGGGCCAGGCCATGCCCGCATTTTGCGTCGTCCACGAAGCGCCGCCATCGGTGGTTAGAAGCACGCCATGGGAATTGGCGTCATAACCGCCCGAGTAAAAGGCGCTGGATGATGCGGCCAACAGGATGTCGGGATCCGTTGGCGACACGGCCACATCTCGCAGAAAATCATCCGTCCATAGTTTAGACCAGTTGAGTCCGCCATCATCGCTGCGATAAAGTCCCTTGCCCTCGCCAAAGGCAGCCACATAGACGCGCCCGCTGACGTGGGGATCGGGCGTGATAGCAAAAACGCCTTCCCAACCCCATTCCCACACCTCGCCGCTCACGCTGCCCCCCATCTCGGCCAGCCCCACCTGCGACCATGTCCCGGCATCTCCGCCTTGGGTCGAGCGCCACAAACCGGCTTCGCCCCCGGCATACACGAGATTCCCGTCGAACGCGTCCACCGCAGTCACTCGACAGCCGTTGCAGTCGAAC
>CAZDCN010000109.1:0-6769 GCA_964503945.1 uncultured Caldilineales bacterium | reverse complement strand
TTACGCATGACGTCGTTGAGCCCTCGGCCAACGCTGCCTCTGAGAAGGTCTCCGCCAACGACGCCAACGTCTATTTACGAAGCAGGAATCGCCGCCAGAAGCCCGCGGCCCAGGCCAGGTGGATGGTGGGGAAGGCCAGCCAGACGCGAGGAAATAACTGCCAGTCATGGCCCACGCTCAGGCGACAGGCTGTCAGGGTGATGATGGCCAGGTAGGGCAGCAATATCAGCGCCAGGGGCCAGGGGTTGAGAGGAAGCATCAACAGGCCCAGCATCAGCCCCGCGCCCCACCCCGCGGGCGTGAAATGGCGAAGACGCATGGCTGTGGGATGTTTGCGCCAGGTAACCGCACGCCAGGAGCCGTAGCGCGCGTATTGGCCCGCCAGCTCGCGCAGGCTATCCCGGGCGATGTACTGCACCCGGATGTCGGGCGCCACCAACAGCCGCCTCCCGCTCTCTCTCAGGCGCAGATTGAGCTCATAATCTTCATTGGCGGCGAAGGAGTCATCCCAGCCGCCGATTTCTCGGAGCAAGGCGGTGGGATAAGCGCCCAGGTAGAGGGTGTCGCTCTCGATGGGGGTCTGGGCTCGCCGGTAGGATGGCCCGCCTGCGCCCAGAGGGTGGTTCAGCGCCAGGGCCGCGGCCCGGCCTGCACGGTTAACCCCCACCGCGACCTGTGGTCCAGCTACGCCACCCCAACTGTTCGATTGCAAATAGGCTACGCATCGTTCGACATAATCGGGAGCAGGACGAGAGCGGGCATCTAGCCGCAGAAAGAAATCGCCAGCGGCCAGCATCAGCGCCAGGTTGAGCCCTGCCGCGGCCAGGCGCGCTGGGTTGGTAATCAGGAGGATGTTGGGGAACTCGGATGCGGCCGCGCGGGCGATTTGGCGCGTCTCATCTTCGGAACCGCCATCCACGAGAATGACCTGCATGGCTGTTCGAGGCCAAGTCTGGGCCGACAATCGATCCAGCAGCCCGGGCAATAGCCGCGCTTCGTTCAGCAGGGGAATGGCGATGGTGACCAGCGGATGCTCGCTCATATTGACATCTTACCACCATCATGCCACAATGCTGCTATGGTAAAACCAACGAATCCCACGCCGTTTCCCCCATCCTGGCTGCGCGAACTGGATGCGTTGGAAGCTCGCTGGCAGGGCGGTGATGCGACCAACCAGGCGGAAATTGACCGCGAGTTGGCCCGGTGGCGCCGGCGTTTGAGCAAGCCCTCGACTTCCGGCGAAGAATGGTTCGATATCGTGGATGCCCAGGGTGCGCCTTTGGGCTTGACCGCCCCCCGTTGGTTCGCGCATCTTACGGGCCTGCGGCACCGAGTGGTGCATGTGTTGTTGATGACCCCACAAGGTTTGCTGGGATTGCAGATGCGAGCGCACAATAAACCGGAATGGCCCGACCGCCTGGACACCACCGTGGGCGGCCATCTCAAGGCGGGGCAAAATTGGAAGTCGGGCG
This sequence comes from uncultured Caldilineales bacterium, assembly GCA_964503945.1. Classification (GTDB taxonomy): domain Bacteria; phylum Chloroflexota; class Anaerolineae; order J102; family J102; genus M2005. Next base: position 5,297 of record CAZDCN010000109.1, on the reverse strand, counting down.
CGCTCGCCGAAATCCATGAGGAGATTGGGCTGGCGCCTGAGGACATCACGCGCTGGCTGAAAGAAAGCATGCTTATTCCCGTGGGCCAGCCTTTCGAGCGTTATGGCCGGGATAAGGGGCAGCCGCCCATCCGCAATCGGCAGGTTAACCAGATCTTTACGGGCACGTTGACCGCGTGGGGACTGACGCACCTTCGCTTCGCAGACGGCGAGCTGGATGGCATGTATTTCACCCTGCCCCGCACAGCCAAGCGCATGATCGATGATGGTGATGAACGGATCGCTCCGGGCCTGCGGAATGTCTTTCCCTATTGGTGGCAATTCACCCGCGCATCCGCTCCACCGAAATCACATTGGTAATGCGGTCGATCAAGTCCATGACGCGGGTGAGCTGGGTGGCGTCCTTCACTTCGATGGTCAGGATGACAGAGGCGAAGGGCGAGCGATTGTTGGATTTCGTGGTGGAGCCGCGGATGTTGATTTTTTCGTTGGCCAGGATGCGGGTAATGTCGTTCAGGAGGCCAGCTCGGTTCCAGGCTTTTACCAGAATGGTGACCGGATAGGTGGGCGTGTCGATGCCCCAGGAAACGTGAATGATGCGTTCGGGTTCGGTTTCGATGCGACGCAGCAAGTTGGGGCAATCCTGTCGGTGGATGGTGATGCCCCGGCCGCGAGTGATGTATCCGGCGATGGGCTCGCCGGGCAGGGGATGACAGCATTGGGCCAGCCGGTACATAAGGCCCTCAACCCCCCGGATTTTCACATCCTTGTCACCTGGACGGGCTCTGGGCGGAGGCACAATGTCGGGCTCATCCGGACTTTCCTCCTGCATAGCCTCCAGTTTGGCCTGGTGCTGCAGGTCGATAAGCTTGCCGGCAATGCGTTCGGTGGAAAGGTCACCGTAGCCGAGGGCCGCGAGCATATCTTCCACCGTGGGGTATTCCAGAATGCGGGCCACTTCATCGAAGCCGATGCGGATGTTCAATTGTCTGAGCAGGCGGTCCAACGCCATGCGCCCGGCCTGAATGTTCTGCTCTCGGTCTTGCTTGCGGAACCAGCTCTTAATTTTACTGCGAGCGCGGGACGTGTGGACATATCCCAGGTTGGGGTTAAGCCAATCCCGACTGGGACCGCCCCGACGAGCGGTGATGATCTCCACTCGATCCCGGTTCTGCAGCTTGTAGTTAAGTTTGACTAGCTTGCCATTGACCCTGGCTCCGCGACAACGGTGTCCCACCTCGGTGTGGATGTGATAGGCAAAGTCCACTGGCGTGGCTCCAGCGGGGAGGCTGATCAGGTCCCCTTTGGGTGTGAACACGTAGACGCGATCACTGAAGAGGTCGGAGCGGATATTCTCCACCATTTCCTCAGCATCCGAGCCTCCTTCCTCTTCATACTGGACCAAAGCCCGCAGCCAGGCCACCTTGTTGGCGAAATTGGCGTCATATTTGCCTCCTTCCTCCTTGTATCGCCAGTGCGCGGCCACACCCTGTTCCGCCATTTCGTGCATTTCCCAGGTGCGAATTTGCACTTCCATGTGCTTTCCGCCCGGCCCGATCACCGCGGTGTGCAGGGATTGATATCCATTGTCTTTGGGGCGGGCGATGTAGTCGTCAAATTCGCCGGGGATGGGCGTCCAGCGATTGTGGATCAGTCCCAACACGGTGTAACAATCGGCCACCGAATCCACAATGATGCGAAAGCCGTGGGCGTCGTAGATCTCTTCGAAAGGCACGCCCTTGCGCTTCATTTTTCTCCAGATGGAATAGATGTGTTTGGGGCGGCCTTGCACCTCGCCCTTGATGCCTGCTTTGTCCAATTCTCGCCGGATTTCTCGTTCCACCAACTTCACAAAACGTTCCCGGGTCTCTCGACGTTGGGCCAGGGCTTCTTTGAGTTGCTGGTAAGTGTCTGGTTCCAGGTATCGGAAAGAAAGGTCCTCCAGCTCCCATTTGATCTGCCACATGCCTAGACGATTGGCTACAGGCGCGAAGATCTCCAGGGTCTCGCGGGCGATGCGCTTACGTTTTGTCTCGCTGGGATGTCCGTAAAGCGTGCGCATGTTGTGAAGCCGGTCCGCCAGTTTGATGACCAGGATGAGGGGATGTTCCACCGAACTCATGAAGAGCTGGCGCATGTTCTCGGCCCATTCTTCCTTCCACGTCGGGGCGCGTCGGGGCCGATTGCCATTGCCGTTGAGGGGTTTGCCATGCCCATCTGTGGGCTCGAGCTCTCGGGCCGTCTGCTTGGAGAGTTTGGTAACGCCCATCACCAGTTTCATGACCCGCAGGCCAAACTGCTCTTCGATTTTTTCGGGCGGGTAATCGCAATCCTCCACCACATCATGCAACAATCCCGCGATGATGGTGTCCACATCCGCGTTCAGATCTGCCAGGATATCCGCCACCGCCAGGGGATGCGTGATATAATCTTCGCCCGAACTTCGTTTCTGTCCCCGATGCAGGTGTTCCGCCAGCTCATAAGCCTGGCGCACGCGAATCAATTCCTCGGGACCCAGATATTTGAGTTTGCCGAGAACCTGGTCGATAGTTGGCGCAACATATTTCGCCATGCGGCAGATACTCTTCTTCTCAGAAAGGCGCGTATTATGGCGAGGACAGGAACGCCTTGGGCATGGACGTCCCTGTCCTCACTGCTATTATACTCTTTTTTGGCGAAAATGGGAACGCAGATGACGCTGAATGAAACAGTTTCATTTAGGAAAGGAAAAACCGGTAGGCTGGAGGCCAGGAGCCTGACACGCTGGTGCGCCTCTTCCTTTGTCGACGGATTGCTGGGATCCCAATCTACGCATCTTTGATTTTCATCGGTATCGGCGGCAACTAGCGGTGGAGTTTCATGGGAAAACCGCCAGCGAAGGGCGCAAACAGGCTATGCATGAACCCCCGCCTGTTCCAGCAATTCCCGAGCGGATTCTCGACCCGCATCTGTATCCGCGCCCAGCATGGCGGCCAGCTCTTGCACCCGGGCCTCACCCTGTAACACATGAAGTTGGCTGACGGTGCGGTCGCCCGTGCGGCCTTTCGTTACTTGCAGGTGCCGGTCCGCGTACGCAGCGATTTGGGGCAGATGCGTCACACACAGCACCTGATGGGTCCGGGCCAAGTCTCGCATCTTGCGCCCGACCACCGCGCCCACGCGGCCGCCAATGCCCTGGTCGATTTCATCGAAGATCAGAGTGGGGGTGGCGTCGGCCTGGGAAAGCACATGCTTCAGCGCCAGCATGAGCCGCGCGGTCTCGCCTCCCGAGGCCACTTTGGCCAACGGGCGCAGGGGTTCGCCCGGATTGGCCGAAACCAGGAATTCCACCCGATCGATGCCGGTGGCGTCGAAGGCCAGGCGTTCTTCCTCAACGAAACAACCTTCAAGGTCAGGTTTTTGCTCGATGGCCACATGAAAACGCGTTCCCGCCATGCGCAGGTCGGCTAGCTCTTGCTCAACGGCCTGGGCCAGGGCCGTCGCGGCGGCCTGTCGGGCCCGAGAGAGGGCAAGGGCTTGTTCGCCGATGGTTTGCAGCAGGGACGCCTCCCTGGCTTCCAGCTCCTCGGTGCGGGTTTCACTGTCGGCCAGCAGGGCCAACTCAGTCCGGGCTTCCTCTGCGAAGGCCAGGATCTCCTCGATGGTGTCGCCGTATTTGCGTTTGAGCTGATTGATCAGGGCCAGGCGTTCCTCGACTTCAGCCAGTCGCGTGGGGTCGAACTCCAGTCCCGCGCTATACGCTGCGACCTCTCCGGCCACGTCGCCCAGCCCGTCGAACATCCCTTCTTCTTGGGTGATGAGCGTTGTGAGGTCGGGGTCCATCCGGGCCAGTTTCTGCAGGTGCACCATGGCTTGGCCCAGCACATCCAGCGCTGAGGGACTTTCCCCATCGCCTTCGGAGAGCAGTGCGTTCAGCGTCGCGGTTTCGTTCATCAGGGTTTCTGCATTGGCCAGACGCCGCAACTCACTTTGCAGTTGTTCCTCTTCGCCAGGCGTCAGTCCCGCGGCGTCGATCTCTTCGACCTGATAGCTAAGCAGGTCCAGACGGCGGGCGATCTCCCGCGCATTCTGGCGCAAACGAGTCAGCTCCTTCCGCACTTGACGCAATTCGTCCACCAAATGGGCCACTGCTCGTCGCTGAGTCTGTAATCCGGCGAATTCATCCAGCAGCAGGATATGGGTGCGCGGCTTCAGCAAGGAGAGATGCTGTCCCTGACCGTGGATATCCACCAGCATCTCACCCAATTCGGCCAGCAGGGCCTGAGCCACAGCCCGACCATTGATGCGGGCCACGCTGCGCCCGCCCCGCCGCACCTCTCGGGCTAAAATCACCTGTCCATCCTCATCTTCCAGCTCATGGGCTTGCAGCCAGGCCCGCACCCGTTCCGCAGCGACGCGGTCCAGTTCGAAAATGCCCTCCACCCGGGCGATGCGCTCGCCCGCCCGCACCATCTCCTGGCTGGTTTTGCCGCCCAACAGCAGGTCGATGGCGTCGATGATAATGGATTTGCCCGCACCCGTCTCCCCGGTCAGCACATTGAAGCCGGGATGAAAGATCAGGTGCAGGTCGTCGATGATGGCGAAGTTGCTGACGTGGAGTTCTGCAAGCATGGGATGGCGAGGATGGGTGAAATTAGAATTTTATTCGGGCGTAGAGGGTGGAAACGGCCAGCACGATGAGGAGGGCGGCCATTCCCAGGCCGATTAAACCCCAGGACAACGCGCCGGCGGGGATGAGGATAAACAGAACGCCGATGAGAAAGAGGATTGCGCCGATGAGGGGGAAGTTGCGGGCGTGGCGTCTGCCCATGACCCGGCGCACGAATTCCGACACCCCGCCGCCCAGGGCTGGGCCCAGAAAGAACGCCGCCAGGAAGCCGAAAAAGAGAAATCGGCCCAAAAACATGAGGGTCAGGAGCGCGGCGACGCCCGCCAACAGGCCGCCGACGAACGCGGCTAGCGCGCCCTTGATGATGTCGGATGTCGTGGCGGTGTAGAATTTATCCTGTTGCTCCCGCACGCAGTCTGGACAGCGATAGCCCACGGGCGTGCGGATGGCGCATTCGGTGCAGATGGGTTTGCCGCACTTATTGCACCGTAACGTGGTTTCCCGGTTGGGATGATAATAGCAGTGGAGGATTTCCACAGCTTCCAAGTCTTCGGCCGCCTCCTCTTTCGGTTCTCGTCCTTCCAGCGTTGCCAGCATAGATTTGGCGTCGTCGTTGTAGGGATTTAGCTCCAGCACGCGCTGTAAATAGACTTTCTTTTCTTCCGGGTCATGGACCAGCGCGCTCAGAT
>CAZDCN010000108.1:0-6783 GCA_964503945.1 uncultured Caldilineales bacterium | reverse complement strand
CGCGTGCTAACCATGGACGAGGCCTACGCCGCCCTGGACAAGCGCGTGTTGGTGCTGCTGGCGGGCATCCTCTCGCTGGAAGCGGCCATGGAAAACTCGGGCCTGGCCGCGTGGCTCAGCCAGACCATCCTGCAGATGCTCGACCCCGCGCCGCCCTGGCTCATCGTGGGCGTCTTCTATCTCCTTTCCATGCTCCTGACCGAGACCATGTCCAACCAGGCCACCGCGGTGGTGCTGGCTCCCCTGGGCATTTCCGCGGCCGCCATGATGGGCGCCAACCCCACCCCATTGCTCATGGCCATCACCTTTGCGGCCTCCGCCAGCTTCATGACCCCCGTGGGCTACCAGACCAACACAATGATCTACAACACGGGCAACTACCGATTCATCGACTTCACCAAAGTCGGTTTGCTTCTGAACCTGCTGCTGCTCATCCTGGCCAGCATCTTCATCCCCATCATTTGGCCATTGCACTGAGGTTCACTCCGCCAGGGCCTGAGCCACGCCCCCGCCCAGCATCCCCACAACGCCGCCGAACAGCCACGCGCCCCCGCAGAACATCGCCGCCAGAAAGAGGCTGCCCCCCACCGTGTTCATCTGCAGGATATCCACGCCCAGGGAAAGGAAAAAGTCGATGATGGGCTGCGGCAACAGGACCAGCCCTTCGATCTGATCGCCCGCCAGCTTGAACGCCAACGGGGCCAACGCGATGTTGGCGACCCCGTCCATGAGCCCGGCGATGACGCCCGCGGCCATGCCCGCGGCCACGCCTCCGGAGCGGGCGCCGCTGCGGATGGCCATGCGCCCCGCCAGATAGCCGCCCGCGGCCCAGGCCAGAATGCGCAGAGGAAAAGCGAAAAAGCCGAAGACGGGGATGACCCCCAACAGGGAGAAAGCGATAGCCAGCAGGCCGCCCGCGAGGCCGCCCCGGAAAATGCCTCGAGCCATGGTCAGAACAGCCGAAAATTGAAAAAGCCAAAGAATTGATCGAAACCCAGGTAGGCCATCATGGCCGCCTGGGAGCTGATGGCGTCGATAATCAGCCAGATGGATTGGCCCACCCAGGAGCCAAAAGGCGTATAGACGAAGAGAAGGAAGAAAAGGAAGATACCCATGCCGCCCAGCATGTAGGCGTAGTGCAGGATGTTGGGCGGGAGCCAGGGCTCCAGGATGCCGAAGCCGTCCAGGCCGGGCCAGGGGATGAGATTGAGCACAAACGCGAAGATCTGGAAGAACGCCAGAAGGGCCACCGCTGCCCAGAAGGGGGAATGCGCGCGCAGGGTCATCTCATCCAGGCCGAGGATGAAGGGCAGCAGCAGAAACAGCCCGAAGAGCAGCGTCATGATGGGCCCCGCGGCCGAGACTGCGCTCTGCATCCAGGTTTTGCGGATGGCCGCCCGGTTGATGTAGACCGCGCCGCCGGGGAGGGGAATGCCGCCCAGGATGAGGAAGATGATGGGGAAGACGATGCTCATCAGGGGATGGGTGTATTTCAGCGGGTCCAGGGTGAGATACCCTTTCTGCGCCACGCTGGCGTCGCCCCCCCAATAGGCCACGATGGCGTGCCCGAATTCGTGCAGCGACACCGCCAGGATCCAGCCCGCCAGCACGAAGATGAAGGTGAGTTTGTTGGGATCGCCGATGCCGGCGTAAAGCATGTACCCCAATCCGCCAAAGACGACCAGAAGCAGAAGAAAGATAGGGCTGATGTGAGGAAGACGCAGGGGGGAACGCGTTTTGGCCCGTTTGGTTGCAATCCGAGGCTTGAAGGAGGATTTCGCAGGCCTGGGCGCGGCAGCGGATTCATGCAACGCGGCCCGGGCCCGAAACGCGTCCGCGTCGACGCCGAACTGGCGCAAAATCTCGCCGCCTGCGGTGTCGGGCCGCCGCAGCATGCCCAGGATCATCGCCCGCGAGTCGATGAACTCAAGCCCTTGTGATTCCGCCTCGGCCACGGTCTCCGACATGGCCCGGGCGCCATCCTCGCTAAGCGCGAAGCCAAAAAATTCGCCGCCATAGGGCTCTTTGTCTTGGCCCGCGTCCAGGCGGATGTAGGCCCACAGCCGGGATTTCAGCTGGTCGATTTTGATGGGGAATGTCTCCAGGACCAGCTCCCCCAGACTGCCGCGCGTTTCCAAAATGCCCAGCAGGATGTGATTGGATGTGAGAAACGCATGGCCGTGGGCCGCGGCGATGGCCCGGGCCGTAGCCAACACATGCAGCCCATCCTGAGCAAGGGAAAGAGGCCGCTGGGTGGGTGCTTGGTGAATGCTTGCAGTCATAGGGGCAACTATACCATAACTCCCATGGAAAAAATAAATCATTGCCGGACTTTGTTGTTCCAGGGAATCGTGGATTACAATACGCCATCCATCATCCCGCCAACCCTCCCTGCCAGCCGCGTTTCATGTCCCGATCCCGCGCCATCGCCTTTGGACAGGCCCTCGTCACCTTGCTCATTCTTTTCTTCTGGGGTCAGGCTCTGATCACAAACTGGCGGACATTTTTCACTTATCCCTGGCAATTAACCTGGGGCTACCTGCTCGTGGCGTGGCTGGCGCTTTTTCTGGAAATGTTGGCGGCGGCCGCGCTCTGGCGCCAGGCGCTGGCCCTCGCCGGCGTCCGCATTCCCTGGCTGGTGGGGATGCAGGTGTTCTTTCGGGCGCAGATCGCCCGCTATCTTCCCGGCGGGGTGTGGGACCTGGTGGGGCGGTTCGTGTTGGGCAGCCAGGCCGGCGTGGGCAAGCGGGCCATGGCCGCCAGCATGGGGCTGGAGATGGGCCTGCAGGCCCTCAGCGGGGGCGTCTTTCTGCTCATCGCCCTGGCCCTGCGCACCGATCTGGATTCGCGCGCCTATCTGGCCCTGGGCGTCGGGGTCGTGCTCGGATCGCTGATTCTCCTGACCCCGCCCATTTTCACAGCCCTGGTCAATTACGGTCTCAAACTGCTGAAAAAACCGCCCCTGGCCATGGAATTCACCTACTGGGATTTGTTTCAACTTTTCCTGCTGCGCCTGTTCGGGCATCTTCTCATGGGACTGGGGTTTGCGTGTTTCGTGCTGGGCATCGCGCCCGTCCCCCTCAACGACCTTCCCCTGCTCATCGCGTCCTTCGTTGGGGCCTGGCTCATCGGCTATCTGGCCATCATCTTTCCCATGGGCGTGGGCGTGCGGGAGGCCGCGCTGGTGCTGCTGACCACCGGGTTTCTGCCCCTCAGCGTGGCCGCGGTGGGAGGCGTGGGCTATCGGCTGCTCATCGCCGTGCGAGATTTGATCACCGCGGGCATAGGCGCGATGCTACAGAAAAGGCTTTGAACCGCCTCGCCGAAGGGGCAAGGGGTTGTTCCGCAAATACCCCACGGAGAGGGAGAACCATCGATAGAGAACACAAATAGAGGAAACACAAATAAAGGTCAGGCTTGCAGGTGGCAAGGGAGGTATTGCGTATTTCGTATTGCGTAAAATTCAAGGCATGACGCAATACGCAGTACGGAATACGCTTCCCATTGTCATCCTTATCGACGGACAACCGCCCATGACGCCTGGGCCTCACGCTCAACCACGTCATGCGTAAAAACGTAACACGCGACGTCCCCGCGCATCACGCATCACGGGTGCGCCCCGCGCCATACATCGCTCGGGTCGCCCGCACCACGCTCTCCCAGGAGAAATGCGCCCGGGCGAAATGATATCCCGCATGCCCCAGCCGCCGGGCCTCCTCGGGATTCGTCAACAGGCGGCGGATGGCCGCGGCCAGGGCCTCCGGGTCCTTCTGCGGAACCAGCGCGCCCGACTCGCCATCCGCCACGATGTCGGGAATGCCGCCCACATCGCTGGCCACCACCGGCTTGCCATAGCGCATGGCCTCCAGACTGACCATGCCCAGCATCTCCGTGTCCCCCGTCTCATCCACAATGGCAGGCAGCACAAACACCTGACAGGATTGGTAGTGCTCTTCCAGCGTCTCATCGGAGACGCGGCCGGTCAGGGTCACCCGGTCCTCCAGACCCAAACGCTGGATCTCGGCCTCCAGCGCCTCCCGCTCGTGCCCCTCGCCCACGATGACCAGATGGGCGTCGGGCAGGTCGGTCAGCCGCGCCATGGCCCGGATGAGATAGATGTGGCCTTTGCGGGCGATGAGTCTGCCCACGGTGAGGATGCGGCCCGGCGTGGCGGGCCAGTCCCTTTCGGGTGGGAGATGGACGCCGTAGGGGATGATGCGGGGCGTTCGGCCCGAGATGGCCGTCAGCTCCCGGCCCGTGTAGGAGGAAATGGCCGCGAGATCATCGCACCGGCCCGCGAACCAGCGCACAAAAGGCTTGAGCCCGGGAAACCGCTGCGCCAGCACCAGGTCCGCGCCATAAAACGTCGCCACCAGACGCCCCCCGCCCGCGGCGCGGGCCAGCGCGCCAAAAAGCCCTTGCGGCACGGGCCAATGCACGTGAATGACATCATACTTTCCTTTCCGTCCCAGCCGCCACGCGGCCCACATCCCCGCCAGAAGATAGAGGGGCAGCAACAGCAGATACCATGGATTTTTGCGGATTTTATTGGGCGCGCCTTCTTCGTGGGTCAAGGTCTCCCAACGGGCGGGCGCATAGCGAAATCGATGGACCTGCGTATGGCCGATGCGATGGGATGAGAGCCCCGCGAAGGACGGAGCCAGCACCTCGAAGACGCACCCCTCCTCCCGCAGCCTGCCCATGAGCTCCACCAGCCAGGGCGAATGCGGATCGCCCTCCCAGCGGGGGAAATTCGTGGTGATGATCAGGACCCGAGTCATGGGCGATCATCCCCGCGCCCTGCTTCCAACGACGCGGCCAGCGCCTCCATCTTCCGTTCCAGCGCGGCCAAACGGTCTCCTTGGGCCACGATGAGCTCCGCCAGGAACCCCACCAGGAAGAACAGCAGGCCGGCCAGGGCCAGCCCCAGCGCCATCCAAAAGATGGGACGCTTTTGCATGGCGTAAGCGAACCAGAGGAAGATGAGATAGGCGAAGATAACGCCAGCGATCAGCAACGACGCCAGGCCCAATCCGCCGAAAAAGCGCATGGGCGCCTGGCTGAAAGTGAGCAGAAAGCGGATGACCAGGACGTCCAGGAAGGAGATGGGGATGCGGGCGAAGCCGTAATGGCTGCGCCCGGCCCGGCGCGGATACCAGTTCGTGGGCACCTCGCCCACGCGCCATCCTTGATCCGCGGCGATGTGCAGCAAAAACCGATGCCAGTCCGACCGCAAAGGCGGCAGTTCTTCGATGACCTCCCGCCGAAAGCCTTTGATCCAGTTGGCGTCATGCACTTGCACATGAAAGAGCCAGCGGCTGACCGCGTTGTAGATGGCCGAGGCGAACACCTTGCCGTCGGCCCGGCCCTGCCGCCAGCCCGACGCCACGTCGTAGCCCTCCAGCAGCTTATGATAGAGCTTGGGGATGTCCTCATCGGGGTGGGATTCCAGATCCGCGGGCAGGAAGATGATGTAGTCCCCGCGCGCGGCCTGAAAGCCATGCTGCAAGGCCACGGTCAGGCCCTGATTGCGCCGGTGGCGGATGAGCCGCAGCCAGGGATAGCGGGCCTGCAGGGCTTCCACCCGGTCGCCCGTGCCGTCCACGCTGCCGTCATCCACGAAGATCAACTCGCCCGGCGCGGCCAGTTCGTCGAAGGCGCGAGCGGTTCGTTCCACCAACTCCTCGATGGTGTCGGCCTCATTGTAGGCGGGAATGAGCACAGAAAGGACAGGCGGCATGGTGGGTGGCGTTACTCTCCCAGCTTGAAGGGGTTGAAATCGGTGTCGATGTCGAAGTAATCTTCCTGCTCTTTGCGCTTCAGCCAGTTGACCATGAGATAGGTCAGCGGCGTGAACAACACTTCGATGGAGACTTTGAAGATGTAGTTGGCCACGATGAGGCTGAGCGCGATGGCCCAGGGGAAAACGCCCAGCGCCGTGGCGATGAGCACGAACAACGTCGTGTCCACGCCTTCGCCCACCAGGGTGGAGCCGATGGTGCGGGTCCACAGCCAGCGTCCTTCGGTCAGCACCTTCATCTTGGCCAGGACGAAGGAGTTGCTGAACTCGCCCGCCCAGTAGGCGACCAGACTGGCGACGATGATGGCGCCGGTGCTGACCCCGCCCAGGATGGCGTCATAGGCCGCCTGCCCGAAAGCGGTAGGGTCCTCGGGGCGGGGCGTGCCGGGCGCGGCTCCCACGATTTTATCATAAACGAACGCGCCCCAAAGGGGATCGCCGGGCAGCCGGGCCAGGACCCAGAAGGTGATGGCCATGAGGATGGCCGCGGCGAAGCCGATCCAGATCACCCGGCGGCTGCGGCTGTATCCATACACCTCGGTGAGGATGTCGCCGAAGATGTAGGCCAGGGGAAAGAGCAACGTGCCGCCGTCGAAAGCCAGGCGCAGGCCGAAGACGCTGACGCGCAGATCGATGAGTTTGGCGGAGCTGGCGATGTTGCTGAGCAACAGCACCGTCACGAACATCGCCATGACGATATCGAAGTAGCGATAGGCGCGGCGTTGCGCGGGCAAGGACGGGAGCGAAGTAGCGGTCATGGGAGGAAAGGCGGAGGGATCGGGGATCGGTGGATGAGAGCAGCCAGGCAGGCGACACGGGCCGCGGCCCGCCGATATGGATGAAGATAATGGTTGTCCGGCGTCCGGGGTCCGGGGTCCGGCGTCCGGGGTTCGGTGTCTGGGGTCCGGGGTCCGGGGAATCTCGCCTTGGGCGCGGGCGGCCAATTTCGTAATGCGTAATGCGTAATGCGTAAGCGCCTCACG
>CAZDCN010000107.1:0-6787 GCA_964503945.1 uncultured Caldilineales bacterium | reverse complement strand
CTTCATCACCCCCTTGCAGCGCCTCCTGCCCGACTACGAAGCCGAGATCGCATCCCAAGACTTCGGTACGGATGTCACTTACCTGCTGCGCCTGCCTGAAGAGCGCGTCCAACCCTTCATCGACGCGGTGGTCGGCCTCACTCACGGTGCCGCCCGCATTCAAATCGCCGAGGATGGAACTGCGTAAAGACATTCTCCTTTCTGCGGCCGACTGGCAGAGCCGCGCGCTCATCCTGGCCGAATTACAGGAGCTGGAGTATGAGGTCATGGCCGTTCCGGGCGTGCAATACGCCATCAACGCCGCACTCAAGGGCCTCATCGATCCGCCTCTGCTCATCATCGATGTGTTCAAGGACGACAGCGCCTCGCCCGAGAACGTGCGCGGGCTCCTCACGCTCTTCCGTGGACGCCCCGCCATCCTTCTCACGCCCGCGCTGGATCAGGCGCGGTGGCATCCCCTCCAGTCCCAAGTCACCCGCCACTTTCGCCGCCCCATCCGCATCGGCGACATCATCGAGGCCGTTCAGTCCATCCTGCCCCCACCCGCCACGAAATCCGACGGACTTATGGCTCGCTAGCCGCGGGCTTCAAGGGCGGATTGGGGAAATAACGGGCGGCCAGCGCGTCCCAGGTCCCATCCGCCATGATAGCTGCCAGGGTTTGGTCGATGGCGTCGGCCAGTTTGGGCGCTTGTTTGGGCAGCACGATGACGTAAGGATCCGCAACCAGCGGCGGTGCATGGACGCGTAAGCCAGTTCGGGGATAGAGGGCCGCGGTGACCGCATCCACGAGAGCCGCGTCCGCCTCGCCCGACAACACTGCGGCCAGGGCCTCGTCCGGCGTCTCGGTGCGTAAGATGGATGGAAGTCCTTGGGCCCGGGCCCACGCGTCCCCCTGGCCTCCCCATTCCACCGCCACCTGGACCGCAGCAAGCTGTTCGGGAGATGTGAGGTCGCTATCCTCCCTGGTCACCATCACGAGCCCGCCCTCGAAATAGGGCGCGCTGTACCGCACGTCCTCGGTCAATCGCTCATCCAGCGGAAAAGCGGAGATGACAGCATCGGCTTTGCCGGCCCTAACCGCGTCGGCCAGGCCGTCGAAGGCAATAGGGAGGAAGTTCACGGGAACATCCAGCCGCCGGCCGATCTCCCGGGCCAGGTCCACATCGAACCCCACGAGCTGGCCATCCACCGCATTCTCAAAAGGCGGAAAGCTGGGATCCATGGCCATGCGGAGCGCCTCTCCCTTTTGCAACCGCTCCCAGGCTTCGTCCTGAGCCCGAAACAACAGCAGCCACAGCAAGGCGACGCCCAGCACAGCCAGGGCCATGCGCGCCGCAAAAATCAGCCAGGAACGACGATTCATAGCACTGCGCGTAGCCGGGCCGCGTATGGATCCGCGAACAGGGCCGGGGTTCCTCCTGTATGCCAGAAGAGCACGGTTTCATCGGGTTTGAAAAACCCCTGTCGGATAAGGCCCAACAGGCCCGCGGCCGCCCGGCCAGTATACACCGGGTCCAGCAGCAAGCCCTCCAAACGGGCAAACAGTCGGATGGCCTCGATTTCCTGGTCGGTGAGCACGCCGTAGCCTGCGCTTTGATAGTGATCATTGACCAGGATGTCAGCCTGGGTGAAGGTAAAATCCTCGCCCAGTTTGCGTGCGGTGCGCGAGGCTAGGTCCGCTACGATGTCGCGGCTTAACTCGACTTCAGGCTTGTCGATGCTGACGCCCAGAATGCGGCCTTGGTAGCCGAATAACCGCGCGCCCACCACCAACCCCGCCTGGGTTCCGCCGGACGACGACGCCACCACAATCCAATCGGGTTGCACATCCTGGCGCACCAACTCTTCCATAGCAAAGACATAACCCAGAGCGCCGATGGGATTTGAGCCGCCGTAGGGGATGAGATAAGGGGTGTGGCCCTGCGCCCGCGCGGCTTCCTCCACCCGGCGCATGGTCGCATCCCGATCCTCGGACGCAGTCCATGCGACCTCCGCGCCCAATAGCTGGTCCAGCATAAGATTGGCGCTGGCGCGTTTGGGTGGATCGCCCGCCAAAACCAGGGTGCAGGCCAGGCCGAATTTGGCCGCGGCAGCCGCGGTCTGGCGGCAGTGGTTGGATTGCGCCGCGCCGCCCGTGATGAGCAGGTCCGCGCTCCGGGCCTGGGCGTCGGCCAGCAGAAATTCCAGCTTGCGGGTCTTGTTTCCACCGAAGGCCAGGCCCGTCTGGTCATCCCGTTTGACCAGCAGGGCGGGGCCTCCCAGATGAGCGGAGAGACGGGGAAGGGTTTCCACGGGCGTGGGCAGGTGGGCGAAACGAAGTCGGGGTAGCGGCATCATCGGGCCTCGGAAAAGTGGGAAGCGGCATCTTTAATTTCAAATGGTACTGCCACTATCCTTGCTGCGTCAAATGTCACCAGGGGTATGCGTTCCCACGTTTCGCCTTTTTTGAAGGATCATTACCCCAATTCTGACGTTTCTGCCGGGCGTAAAGGATAGACGATAGCTTCTCGCAAGCCCGTGATCACCTGCGCATAGCCCTGGAATGACGCGTCCACCTCGGGATCGCCGCTATCCACCAACAGAGGGCGGCGCCCCAGCCGGTGAATTTTGTCTCGGGTGGCAGCCACGATAAGGCCCTTGGGGCCGACCCGGCGTAGCACTTCCGGGCTGATTTGCTGATTGCCCCGTCCAAAAAGGAAGCCCTGTCCGCCGATGGGGGTGACGATGATCTTCACTTGAGGGTGAGCCGCTACCAGCATCTCCAGCTCCTGGGCTGTGGCGTCTCGAGCCACGAGCTTACCATCCAGGACCGCGTCCACTCCAAGCAGGGTCTTGGGCAAGCCCAAACGCTGGAAAATGGCCCGAGTGGTGGTGCCCGGCCCGACGATGTAGAGGATGCCAGGCCGTATGTGCGCGGCAATTTCCTCGGCAATGGCTTCCTGGGCCGCGGCTTCGGAGGGCCTGCTTCCCATCTTCATGCCTTGCAACAACCCGCGACCAGAGGGCGTGAGCAAATAGCCGTATAACCGGGCCGAAACAATCCCTTGCCGGAAGGCGTTCTCGTCGATGTCCATCACCTCGGCCAGGATAAGTTCTTGAGTGCGGCCTTCCAGAAAGTCCCGAGCCAGCCAACCCGCGGCTTCTGGGCTGATGGCATAGACTGCGGAATGGATTTTCACTCCGGCGGGAATGCCGATGACGGGCAGCGACTCGTCAAGCGCCGCATGGATGTCCCGCGCGGTGCCATCTCCTCCTGCAAAAAGGATGAGAGTCGCCCCAGCCTCTTTCATGGCCCGGGCCGCTCGGCGAGTGTCCTCGGGCGTGGTTCGGCCCGGTTCGATACGCCCAAGCACGCGTGGCGCCAACCCCGCAGCCCGAACCGCGTTCTCACCCATCTCCGCGGGATAGGTCAACAGTTCCAGACGCGTTTTAAGCGAGCAAAGCGCTTTCAACGCCCGCACGGCCCGATCTCCTGCTTGAGGTCGGGCACCCAAAGCCAGGGCCTGCTGCTGGACATCGCGGCCGTCGCTGCCCTTCAGCCCCACGCGGCCGCCCAAGCCCGCTACCGGGTTAACGATCAGTCCGACGCGTTGTTTGGCCATCGATGTCGTTTTTTGAGATAGGCCCGCCAGGTCATGGCCCACAAGTCGGGATTATCCAGGGTGATGGGATCGATGTGGTGTATAGGGCCGTTGTGGGGCGCATTTACGACGAGAGCGGGATTTTCGTACGCCTCTTCTGCAATTCGAGCCAGAATCGCTGCATATTCATCCAACTCTTCACGAGTGTAGGATTCTGTGGGTTCCAGAGTCACCGGTTCGGGCACATACCAGGGGTGATGGCTAAGCCAGTATTGCACGCCGAAATCTCCGGCTCGGCGGCCCAGGTCCTGGGTGCGGACGCCCGTCTCCCGAGCAAGCTGTTCCCAGCTATACCGCACCTGCTCGATGCGCCGATGCCCTCGGGCGAAAGGCGCGTCTACGCCACGGATTTTCCGAATTTGCTCCAACAAATAATTGTTGTTGAGTGCGGCGATTTCAGCTGTTTCGCGTAGCCCCTCTGCCCCCATGCTCATTACCCAGGCAAACGCGCGCAATACAACGCCTACATTGCCATGCCACATGGCAACCTTGCCAATGCTCTTGGGACGGTCTTCATCCAGGAAATAACGCTCCCCGTCGAAGTCCACCAGGGGAATGGGAAGGAAGGGCGCGAGCTCCTGCGTGACCCCGACGGCCCCCGCGCCGGGTCCGCCCGAACCATGGGGCGATGAAAACGTTTTGTGCAGGTTGAAATGACACAGGTCAAATCCCGCCTCGCGGGCGCGAGTTATGCCCAGAATGCCGTTCGCGTTAGCCTGGTCATAAACGCACAGGCCGCCAGCTTCGTGGACAATACGAGTGAATTCTGCGATGTGCGGATTGAAGATGCCGGTGTCTTCTGGATTTGTGATAAACAAAGCCGCGGTGCGTTCAGATACGGCGGCCTTCAGTGCATCCACCGTTGGATAGCCGGTTTCGGGATCGGGATAGAGTATGATGGCTTTGAAACCTGCCGCCACCGCGGCCGCGGCGTCGGATGGGTGAGAAAAGAGGGTGGTGATGATCTCATTCCGATGGCTCTGTCCCCGATCGGCGTGATAGGCCCGCACGATGGAAGCGTTGGTGTAAATGCCCGCAGAACCTGATTGGGGCTGTAAGGAAAAGCGGTCCATGCCTGAGATAGCCTTCAGTATCTGTTCGAATCGATAGAGAATTTCCAGCACCCCCTGCACCGTCTCCTCATCCTGCAAGGGGTGAAGTTCTGTGAACTGAGGTGAGCGGGCCAGCTTTTCGTGAATTTTGGGGCTGTATTTCATGGTGCAGGTGCCCTGACCTACATCAACAATTAGGTCCGCGCCCAAGGTTTCCTGAGATAAGCGGAGATAATGGCGTAGGACTTGGGGCTGGGTGAGCTCGGGCAGGGCCGGAGGTTGATTCCTGCGGAGGGAAGCAGGGATCAGGTCACGGGGGTCGCCTACATCCGTGAGTATCTCTTTCTCCGCGCGAGGCGGCAGCGTTCCGCGCAGACCAGGCCTGCTCAATTCAAAGATGATGGGCTCATCCCATCGGGCTTGATGGAAACGCCGCACGCGGGGGTCATGTGAAGAGGCTTTCGTGCTCATGTGGTGGGTTTCCTTAAGGCAACATGCTCGCGCATGCGGAGTCGCCGCGGCGCGTTCTTCTACGACAATAGGCAGTTAACGTAAGATGCTCTGCAACGCCTCTGCTAGCCGATCGATATCGGACTTGGTATGCTGTTCGGTGACTGCATAAAGCGCACATTGGCCCAGAGCGGGGAATTCGCGACTGAGATCGTGACCGCCGAAAATGCCTTGATCACGCAATCGCGAGTTAATGGTTTCGACGGTGAACCCGGTGTCGTTGAAGTCCACTACGAATTCATAAAAGTGCCTGGCCTGGAATCGAGGCGCTCGAACGCCAGGCAGCGCGTTCAGGCACCCCATGGCATAGGCGGCCCGGGCCAGCAATGTCTCGCCCAGCTCGGCCATGCCCTGCGGTCCCATCAGCGCCAAAAAGACGCCCGCAGTAATGGCCCATAGATTGGCCGCGGTGCCGGTAAATTCCTTGGCCCGCTCACGGTGGGCAAAGGATGTCCGATCGAAAGCCACCTCGCCAAAGCCAAATTCTCCGGGAACGATGGTGGGCGTCAGCCCGTAAAGCCGTGTGGGATATTCCATGACAAACGCGGGCTCGTCGTGGGTGGCGATGAAGCCGCCATGCCCGCCGCCGAATTGCATATGCACGCCCAAGGGTTGGATATCGCCGCAAACGATATCGGCGCCGTAATCCGCAGGTGGGGCAAGCAATCCCAGAGTGATCGGATTAACATAAACTACAACCAACGCGCCATGGCCATGGGCCAGGTCCACAATGTCAGGCGCCTGGTCTTCCAACATGCCCAGGTAGCCGGGCATTTGAATGAACACCGCGGCGGTTTCGTCGGAGAGCGCGGCTTTTAGCGCCTTCAGGTCCAGGCGACCACTGACGGAGTCTGAAGGTAAGAGGCGGATGCCGATGTCGGGCGGGCCATAGTCTCGGATTTTAGCCAACATGCGGGGCGAGATGTTGTCGGGAACCAGGGCAAGGGGGCGTTGAGTGATCCGTCCAGCCATGCGTAGCGCGGTGGCTGCGGCCTGATGGCCGTCGTAGGTGGGGATGCTGACCACGTCCATGTTCAGCAATTCGCCCATCATGCTCGTAAACTCGAACAGCGCCTGGAATTTACCATGATCGGTGTAGGTCTTGCCTGCGTACGCGGTAAGAAATTCGCCGCGGGCGTTAATTTCATCGCAAACCGCAGGCACATAGTGCTGATAGCAACCACCTCCCAAAAAGCTGATGTTATCCTGGCAGTTCTCATTTTTCCCTAACAACTCAGCTATGAACCGGGCCAGTTCCGTTTCAGATCGCATGGCGGGCGGGAGGTCGAGATCGCCGTGGAATCGTAACTCGGGCGGAATATCCTCGTACAGCTCCTCAATGCTGGATGCGCCAATAGCGGCGAGCATGGCCGCTTTAATGCGCGGCTCCGAGTTGGGGATGTAGGGATGGATGAAAGGTTGGCGTGGGGACATAGGCGTAGGATGCGGGTTGGATATGCAAAGCAGCAGATTGCAATCACCCCCGGCGACGAATGCGGGGGTCGAGCAGGTCGCGCAGGCCGTCACCCATAAAGTTGAAACCCATGACGACGGTCAGCATGGCCAGGCCAGGGAAAGTGGC
>CAZDCN010000106.1:0-6789 GCA_964503945.1 uncultured Caldilineales bacterium | reverse complement strand
AAGCACGCCAACCCCTGCGGCCTGGCCATCGATGAAGACCTGGTTAAGGCATACGAAAAGGCTTTGGCCTCGGACCCTGTCAGCGCGTTTGGATCCATCATCGCCGTGAACCGGCCCGTGGACCTGCCCCTGGTGGAGGCCATGGGCAAGCTGTTCGTGGAGGTGTTGGCCGCGCCCGACTTCACGCCCGAGGCCCTGGCCCGCCTGGCCCGCAAGAAGAACCTGCGGGTAATGCGGGCGGCTCCCGCGCCCCGCTTTCCCCTGGAACTCCATGCCATCACCGGCGGCCTGCTGGCGCAAACCCCGGACGACGCCCTCATGGCCGACTTGCAGACGGTCACCCAACGCCAACCCACCGAGACGGAGATGGCCGATCTCCTCTTCGCCTGGCGCGTGGTGAAATGGGTCAAGTCCAACGCCATCGTTTTTGCCCGAGACCGGGCCACCGTGGGCGTGGGCGCGGGCCAGATGAGCCGGGTGGATGCGGTGAAACTGGCGGGGATGAAGGCGGGCCAGCGGGCGGCGGGCGCGGTCATGGCCTCCGACGCGTTCTTTCCCTTTCCCGACGGCATCGAAGAAGCCGCGCGCTTGGGCGTCACCGCGGTGATCCAACCGGGCGGCTCCATCCGCGATGAAGAAGTGATCGCCGCGGCCGACAGCCTGGGGCTGGCTATGGTTTTCACGGGCATGCGCCACTTTCGACACTGATCGGTGTTTTAACTACAGCTACCTTCACTTTCCATCTTATTCCAAACGTCCCTTCCATGAAAAAACTCGTCTATTACTTCCGCGCGGGGCTTGCCCTGCTCTGGCTTGCCGTCGCCACCATCGCCACCAGCATCTGGATGCTCTTTCATCCCAACGAACGGGTCAATGCGGATCGACATTGGCTGGATTGGTGGATGAAGGGCATCCCCAGGATTATCCCCGTCAAATTCGTTGTCGAAGGCAAAGAATACATCGACGCCGTCCGCCCCGCGGTGTATGTTTCCAACCACCAGCACCTGTTCGATCCCATCATGATCGCGCAGGTCTATCCTCCGCGCACCCTGGTCGTCGCCAAACAAGAACTGAAAAAGATTCCGCTGGCGGGCTACATTTTCGACAAGGCGGGCAATCTCTTCATCGATCGAAGCGACCGCGAGGCCGCCATCGCCATGCTCAACGACTTTGCCAAACGCATGCGCGAGGAAGGGTTGAACCTGTGGGTGCTGGTGGAAGGCCACCGGAATAAGGGGCAAAAGGGCCTGCTGCCTTTCAAGAAGGGCGCGTTCTACACTGCCATTCAGCTTCAGGTCCCCATCGTGCCCGTGGTGTTCGGGCCCAGTTATGAACAGCTCAATGTTCAGGGAGGCGATCTCCGGGGGGGAACCGTCTACATTCGAGTGCTCGAACCCATTCCCACGGAAGGATTAACCACCCAAGATGTGGAAACGCTTTTGCAAACCACCTATGAACGGATGTTGGCCGCTTATCAGGAACTGGAGGCGAAAACGTATGAAACAATGTCAGCCTCTTCGCCAGGGGAACAATACTC
Organism: uncultured Caldilineales bacterium; assembly: GCA_964503945.1. GTDB lineage: Bacteria > Chloroflexota > Anaerolineae > J102 > J102 > M2005. The sequence continues at coordinate 5,252 of CAZDCN010000106.1, read as the reverse complement.
TGGGAGCATTCCTGCGTGAGCGCGGGGTTCTTAATTTTCAGTTGCGAAAACATCTTGCGTGACTTATAATCCTTTTACACATCAACCAATTTTTCTCACGGATTCTTGGAGGTCTCATGAGCGGTTCAACTCCCCATCGCCCCTTTGGGGTGACCTTGCTGGCGATTTTTGCGTATATCGCCGGCATTGTTGCCATCTTCCATACGCTACAAATGCTCCACCTGCTGCCCATCAAAGGCCCGCTCGGCCTGGGCTACTTCTTTGGATTCAGCATCTTCGGAGCCATCATGTGGGGCATCCTCGCCCTGATCTACTTCTGGGTGGGTAACATGCTCTGGAATCTGGATGAGCAGGGATGGCTTTTCGTGGTGGTTCTTTCGATCCTGAACCTGATCATGGCCTTCGTGTCAGTTTTAGGCAAGACGCCATTCCAGGCGATTTTGCCCGCAGTGCTCATGAATGGCATCGTGCTGATTTATGCGTTGCTGCCGGGCACGAAGGCGGCCTTTGCCCCTTCGGCGCAACGGGCGGCAGCGCAACGGGCCGCGGCGCAGCAGGCAGCGGCGCAGTCCGCTCAGGCTCCTCAGGAATCGCCCTCCCAACCAGCAGAAAGCGCCGCTCCCTCTGACGACGAATAAGCTTCCTGACCTCCCTCTCGCTTTTCTCTGCGATGCATCCACGTTTCAGTGCATCGTTCCTGCAACGTTCAACCCCAAAGGAGTGATGAACAGATCATCGGGAGCATCTCCTGCTGTTCATTGCTCCTTACTCCTTTTTTCTGGAAACGAAATCTATGAGCACACAACCGCAACTCCTCAGTCAACCCCTTGTCTCCACCCGTTCGCTACTGAGAAACGTCTATCTTTACATGTTGCTGGCGATGACGGTGACCGCAGGCGCGTCCTGGTTCACCCTCAATTCGGGTCTGGTGCGGTCATTGAACAGCCCCTGGTTGTTGTTCGGCGTTTTCATCCTGCAATTGGTGCTGGTGGGAACGCTCTCCTTCGCATTGAACAAGCTCTCCGTCCCCGTCGCTTTTTCGATCTTTTTTGGCTACGCCGCCCTGACAGGCTTCACCCTCTCGGGCATTTTCCTCTACTACGAGATCGCGGACCTGACCATGGCGTTCATTTCGGCGGCCGCGCTTTTCCTGACCATGTCCCTGGTGGGCATGTTCACCAAAGCGGATCTGACGAAATTGGGCACCTACCTGTTCATCGGGCTCATCGGCATCATCATTGCCATGCTGATTAACATTTTCTTGCGCAGCAGTATGATGGACCTGGTGATCAGCATCATCGGCGTCATCATCTTCACGGGGCTGACTGCTTACGACACCCAAAAGCTCACGCGCATGGCCCGAGACCCGCGTCTTGAGCAAGCGGGCGAGGCCGTGATGACCAAACTCAGCATCATGGGCGCGTTGGCCCTCTATCTTGACTTTCTCAATCTTTTCCTCTTTTTGCTTCGTATCTTTGGGCGAAATCGCTAATCGCCTCTTCACCGGGGGCTTGTTCGAATGCTTTACATGCCAACTACCTGATTCATTGACAGGAGGTAACTGCTTACCTACCCGCAGAGGAAGCCATTGAAACCACGTCGTCTTCTACAAAGCAACGCCAAACGTCATGCGTCAAACGTCAAAAAGCGCTGTCACAACAGACGTTTCGCTCCAAACATGATGGCGTCTGACGTTTTACGCTTGACGCCTTGGGATTCAAAAGCGGCAGGTTCCATGCGGAAGTTACGTCCAAACCGGCTTCCTCAGTAGTTACGACAAGAAAGCAATAGCTCAATCCGTCCCTTTGGGTGGATCATGAAAAAATCAGCAAGCCAGCAACGACGTCTCTCAGGCGAAAGCAAAGCGTAGTTTGTCAGTTTGTTGATTTGATGTTAGGATAACTTGATTGACTGGCTGGGAACAGCTCGTGGGCTCGCGATTTGGTCGCCATTGGTCGCAGGCCCATGTTTTCTCGCGAAATGGCATAAAGATTGGAGCACTCAATGAACATTTATGTGGGCAATTTGCCCTATTCCACCACGGAAGATGAACTAAGAAATCTTTTTGCAACGTATGGTCAAGTCGTTTCAGCAGTTATCATTACCGATCATTATACCGGCCGGTCCAAAGGCTTTGGCTTTGTGGAAATGGCCAATCAACGGGAAGGAGAGACTGCCATCGCTGAACTGGATGGGTATCTCTTCAATGGGCGCAATCTACGCGTGAACATGGCCCGGCCCCGCACCCAGCGCCCCCGACGACGCTCCGACGACTGGTATTGACGTTTGCAAAATGTGACGCGCCGGCGGTCAACCGGCGCGTCACACGCTTTCCGGCGGTTAACGGCCGCTGATCACCTGCAAAAGCGACACCCGTTGCCCACGCGGTGCGTCCACGGCCAGCGCTTCTGCACTCAGCCACACAATCCCCAGCCAGAAGAGGTCCGCCAGGAGCAGGTGAATCACCTGCATGATCACGGGCGCATGCAGCCAGTTGTTGATAAATCCGACCGCCCAGGTGAGAAGAATGATCAGGATGAGGGCGTAAGACGCTTTTTGGACATGAGACGACGGCCGCGCCGCCGCGCCGTATCGGGCAATGAGAATCCAATAGATGCCGACGATAATGGAAGTAAGGGGATGGTAGATGCGAATAGCAAGAATGCCCGCCACCACCGGGGATTGCTCGGGGGTGAGGCCGATCTGAAGAAACAAACTGTCGCCCAGGGCGATGATCGCACCCGTCACCACCAGGATGAGCGCGGCCACGATGCCCCCGGCATATAACCACCCCAACGCTCCCTGACCGCGGAAAGTGAACAGCTTCCCCCCTGCGGACCAATAAGCTGTCAGGAACAGCGACCCCAGAAGCAACAACGTGTTGGTGAGATGCACGCCCATGATGTACACCCGAGCCATGGAATCATCCGCTTCCACCCATCCGAACAACACTAAAGCCGCGCCCACCAACGACTCCAGGATCATGAAAAACATAGACGCCACCGCGCCCTTACGCACGGGATTGCCTCCCTCGTACGCGCGAAATGCCCACACCAACATGACGATCACCATCAGCAAGGCCAGCCCACTGCTTAGCCGATGGGTGTACTCGATCCACTGCGCCGAACTCTGAAGACCGGGCACGATCTCGCCATCGCAGGTAGGCCAGTGCGCGCCGCATCCCGCGCCCGACCCTGTCGCCCGCACCACCGCACCCCACAGCACCACAAACACATTCACAATCAGCGTCAACCAGGCGAAAGTGGGGAAATGCTTTGCCGATCGCATAAAACACTCCTTGAGAAAAGGCCGAAATGGATGATTGATTACGCGTTGAAATCTGTGCTATTCTATCAGAAGTATTCCCAAAGGGAAAACCATCATGGTCCAAAAAGGCGAACCCAAACTTCCTCCGACCGGATGGCGTCGACATCTATGGCGAGCACCCATTTATCTCTATCGCGCCGGCCTTGGCTTCTTGCTGGGAAAGCGTTTTCTGTTGCTAAATCATATCGGACGCAAGACCGGGCGGCCGCGACAGGCCATTGTCGAGGTGGTACGCTATGATCCTGAAACTCAAACCTATTTCGTGGCCTCGGGCTTTGGCAAAGAATCGAACTGGTATCGCAATCTGCAGGCTCATCCCGATATCACCATCCAAGTAGGGAACAAAAAAATGCGGGCGCACGCCCGTTTCCTTCCCGCAGAAGCTTCCGCCGAAGAGATGGCGCGCTACGCGCGGCACCACCGTCGGGTGGCCATGGGGCTTGCCAAGCTCGTCGGCCTGGAGCTGGACACCCCAGACAACGAAGAAGAATGGCGGAAGGTGGGGAAAGAATACATCCCCTTTGTAGCGCTGGAAGTCACCGAAAGATAACATCCGCGGCGCAGAGAACGGTTCGCACCGATTCGGAACGATTACTCCGGCCGCACAACGCCCTCCAGATCGGGGATGCGGTGAGGCTCGCCGCGCACCAACAACACCGGCACGGGGCTGCGACGCAGGACTTTATCGGCCACATGCCCGTAACTCAGGCACTCATGCCCGAAATCCTGATAGCCGCGGCCATGGGGTGACATCAAAATCAGATCGATGCTGTCCAGATCCATGACCTCCAGTATGTCCTGGTCCGGCTTCATGGCCCGCACCACGGTCTTGACGTCGATCCCATTGGCTCGGAACCAGCTCGCCAAGCCTTCGAGATAGCCTTCCGCCTCGGCCATGGCCTGTTTCGTGGCCTCTTCGATCCATTGCTTCATGGGCTCGGGCGGGTTCTCGATGGAGGGTTCGGGGATCTCCACCACCCGTAACAGAGTGATCTGGCTGCCGAGGTTTTTGGCGAGTTTGATGGCGGTGGGTATCGCGCGTTCCGCCTTGGGAGAGCCATCCAAAGGGACGAGAATACGCTGGAACAAGGTCATGGGAATTGCCTCCTGAGTTGGATGGGTGAAGATGAAGGTTGAGTTCAATCCTTCACTCTATTAGATGCGAAGCGCGCTCCCTACGTTTCCACTTTTCCCCGCAACAACCAATCCCGGCCCACCCGCTCCAATGCGAGGTCCTTCAGTCTCGTGGCCTCCGCCAAGTGCTGGGGACCCAAACCGCCTACCGGCCCCGGCGCGGCCTCACCCCCGATGATCAGCGGAGCTAAAAAGGCCCACACCTCCTGCACCATCCCGGCTGTGAAAAAGCTTCCCAACGTTTTCCCGCCCCCCTCCACCATGAGGCTGGTGATCTGCCGCTGCCCGAGATGAGTCAAAAGTTGGGGAACAGCCACCTTGCCCTGACCGTCTGCGGGCAGAATCGCCACCTCCACGCCCAGCGCCTCCAGCGCGGTCCGATGGGGCTGAGGCATGGACGGGGTGGCGGCCACCAGGGTCTTGCCCGGCAGGTCGGGCTGAAAGACGCGAGCGGTCAGGGGCACGCGGCCGCGTGAGTCCAGCACGACGCGCAAAGGCTGACGCGAGCGCGGAGCGCCGTCAGGGCGGCGTGCGGTGAGTTGCGGATCATCCGCCAGCACCGTGCCCGCGCCTGCCAGGATGGCGTCCACCTGACGCCGGAGTTCGTGAGCCCGCGCTCGAGCTTCGGGCCCGGTGATCCACTGACTCTCCCCCGACCGGGTTGCGATCTTCCCGTCGAGACTGGCAGCAAATTTGGCGATAACATAGGGCTGATGGGTGTGGATGTAATGAAAGAAAAAGCGGTTAATCTCCCGTGCATCTTTCTCACCCGGCCCGCGGTGCACCTCCAC
>CAZDCN010000105.1:0-6812 GCA_964503945.1 uncultured Caldilineales bacterium | reverse complement strand
GGCACGCCCGGCGCGGTGTCCTCGCCCGCGTGCACGCCCAACCGCTTGTACATCTTCACCCCGTCCCAGGGCTCGTCCAGGATGCCGTCGTGGATGGCCCAGGAACGGCCGCGGATGGTGTCCGCCTGGTCGGGCATGCGGAAAGGGGTGCTGCCATCCAACCGGGCCCGCAGCTTCCCGCCCGGTTGAAAGCCTTCGTGGATGCGGCGCATGAAACCTTCGCCCCGGGCGTAGCGGAAGCCGTGCCGCTCGAAGAGAATCGCTGCATGGTAGTAAAGGGGCTCCACATCGAATTCATATTGATGCATGGCCGCAAACACCTGTTCCAGGTCTTGCAACAAGCGCTTGAGGTGGCGCAGGCCCCGGCGCACCTGGCCCGGCGCCAGGCCCGCTTCTTTGGCCGCGATCTCTGCCGGAATGTTGCGTTGGGCCGTGCCGCGCAAAGTGGATGCGCCGTCGGGCATGCGATCCACATCGAATCGGGGCGCGCGGGGATCATTCATGGCCACCCAGTTCACGGCAATGCGGTTGAATGGAGTGTCCGCGAGCTCGATCTCCATGAGCGGGTCCCGTGGGTCGATGTCGTTGAGCAGGCGCAGGGCCCAAACCATCCCATCCTCGGAATGTGCGGTGCGCACCATGACCTGCCCCTCCTTATTGCGCAGGGTGATGGGATCGATGTGGAACTCCACCAACAGGTCCACGGGCAGCAGGATATGGGCCAGGGTGTAGCGGAAGCGCTCATCGTGCTTGGGCAGCTCGCGCAGGAAGATGGGTTGGGGCTCTTCCGGCGCGGTGGGGATGGGCCGCTTGGGCTCCAGGGAGAGGAGGGAGGACTTGGGGGTCTCGGGCATGATGTTCCCTCAGACGGCTGGTCGCTTTCCGTTCTCAGACTTCGACCTTTGGTCTTTTCTACCAGGCTTTGTCGAAGGTGAGACCCTGGGCCTCGAGCACGGGGATGAGTCGGGCGATGATCTCCATGTGGATTTCGTCGTTGGATGCGACCAGGCCGAAGTGGCGGTGCACGTCGGGCTGATTGTAGAGGAAGGGGCGGCCCCAGCAGTCGGTGACGCGTCCGCCCGCGCCGAAAAGGATGGCCTCGGGCGCGCAGGTGTCCCATTCCTTGATGCCCGGCGCGGGATGGAGGTAGAGATCGGCTTCGTTCCGAGCAATGAGGCCGCATTTCAGGCCCACAGAGCCGGAAATGCGCTCCTTTTCGATGCCCAATGCCTGTTTGATCTCGTCCACAATGGGATTGCGGTGGGAGCGGCTGACCACCAGGCGCAGCTTGGCCGGGTCGTCGATGTCACTGACGTGAAGCTCCTTGCGTCCATTGGATGTGGTGAGCCAGGCGCCTTCGGCCCGGATGCCGCTGTACATAAAATCCTTCACGGGCTGATAAACCACGCCCAGCACGGCCAGCTCATCGATGGCCAGGCCCACCATGATGCTGAATTCGCCATTGCGGGCGATGAACTCCTTGGTGCCGTCCAGGGGATCGATGCACCAAATGGCTTCTTTCTCCAGACGGCTGAGGTCGTCCTTGCTCTCTTCGGCCAGAATGCCGATGTCGGGAAAGGCTGTGGCCAGTTGGTCGACCAGAAAGGCGTTGACGGCCCGGTCCGCGGCGGTTACCGGATCGTTCTCGCCTTTCCAATCCACCTGATCGGGTTGATCGTGGTATTTGCGGACGATCGCGCCCGCTTCGCGCACGATAGCTTCCACCTGTTCCAGGGTTTTTTCCAGATCGATGTTGCTCATGATGAACCTCCTGTCTCGTAAACAAGGTTGGCGCACTGCCGAAAATGAGTTTGACGACAAGGGGGGGCGAGGCCGCCACCGCCGAAATGCGTAAAAGGTGAAGTCCTTACGCATTTCGTATCACGCATTATGAAATCGGCTGCCCGCGCCCAATGGGCGTTTATGGGCAGCCTTCCGTTGGAGCTATTCCGCCAACCAAATGTCGGGGTCGTAGGCGGGGAGTTCTTTGCGCAGGGGCTTGTCTTTGCGCCAGCCCAGGGCATAGCCCGCCTGGACGAGCTGATGGATTTGCGAGGTGCCCTCATAGATGACCGCGCCGCGGCTGTTGCGCAAGTAACGGGCCATGTTGTATTCGTCGGAGTAGCCGTAAGCGCCCAGGATCTGGAGGCCATCGTTGGCGGTTTGGAACGCGGCTTCGGTGCAATACCATTTGGCCATGCTGGTCTCGCGGGTGTTGCGTACGCCTTGATTCTTCAGCCAGCCCACTTTGTAGACCAGCAGCTCGCCGATGTCGATGCGTTGTTGCATCTGGGCGATAAGCTGTTGCACGAGCTGATATTCGGCGATGGGGCGGCCAAAGGTCTTGCGCTGATGCGCGTATTCGATGGCTTCCTGCATAGCCGCTTTCATCAGGCCGACGGAGCCCGCGGCCACGGTGAAGCGGGCGTTGTCCAGAGCGCTCATCGCGATCTTGAACCCTTCGCCTTCCTCGCCCAGACGGTTTTCCACGGGCACTTCCACGTCCTGCATGCTGATCCAGCCGGTGTTGCTGGCCCACACGCCCAGCTTGCCCTCGATGGTGCCGGTGGTCAGCCCCTTCATGCCCCGCTCCAGCACGAAGGCGGAGATGCCGCGATGTCCCTTTTCGGGGTCGGTTTTGGCGAAGACCAGGAAGCGGTCGGCCACATCGGCCAGGGTGATCCACATCTTCTCGCCGTTGAGGATGTAGACATCGCCTTCGCGGCGGGCCCGGCTGGTCATGCCCGCCACATCGGAGCCCGCGTTGGGCTCGGTCAGGCCAAAGCAAGCCAGCTTCTCGCCCGTGGCCAGGGGCGGCAACCACCGCTGTTTTTGCTCCTCCGTCCCCCATTGGAAGATGGGCATGGCGTGCAAAGCCAGATGCACGGCGATGGTCTCCCGCACCGAGGAATCGGCCCATTCCAGGCCTTCGGACACCAGCCCCAGAGAGATGTAATCCATGCCCGCGCCGCCATATTTGACGGGCAGACACACGCCCATAAAGCCCATGGCGCCCATCTTGGGCACAAGCTCCATAGGATATTCATGGCGGGCGTCGTAATCTTTGATGATAGGGAGGATTTCTTTCCGGGCAAAGTCATAGACCATGTCCCGGATCATTTTGTGTTCGGCAGTGAGTTCGAGATCCATGAATGAAGCTCCTTAAAGAAAAATGGGTTGCGAAATCTGCACGTGGTGGCAGCAACAGACGCCCGAAGCGATTTCCCACAGCCCCCGCCTGGCCGCTCCATCCTGACAACGGCTCAGCGCCCGGATCGGCCAACAACGGGTTGGCGTAGGACGCTGCCAGAATGCAGGGATAGCCGGGGTCGCGGGCGCTGGAATGGACATCTCGTTTCAAAGCGTCATTGCTCATGAGACAGAAAAATGGCCTGCGCGTATGCTAGCATTTTCCGCCCGCGCGGGCAAGTTTGGCGGGGCGATCCTCTCCGTTGCACCTCCTTTCAAACGCAAAAAACTCCGGAGGCCCGAAGGCCCCCGGAGTCCACCCAAAAAGGAGAAGAACCTGATGTCTCGCTGTCAATGCGTCAGGCGGGTTGCGGTTGTTTGGCTTCTTCCTCGCGCCAGTGTTTCACCACCAGCCGGAAGATGTCCGATTCGGTGATCATGCCCACTAAATTGCCCTCCTTGTCCACCACGGGCAACCCGCTGACCTTGTAATCGATCATCAACTGGGCTGCATCGCTGATGGTGGCGTCGTCGCGGATGGTGATGGGATCGGGGGTCATGATCTCCTTGATCTTCAGTTTCGCCAACAGGTAGTTTAATTCCCAGATGCTGAGGGATGTGGCTTCGGAGGGTTGGGCCCCGCGCAAGTCGCCGCGGGTAACGATGCCCACAAGCTTGCCTTCCTGCACCACGGGAAGACGGCGGATCTTATGTTGGCGCAGAATATCGCACGCTTCGGGCAGGGTGGCGTCGATATCAATGGTAATGGGAGGCGATGACATCCAGTCTCGCACAAGTTCCTGTTTCATAGCGGCCTCCTGGTGCGGCAATGGGGGTTTCGATAACATCCCAACGCCACAGGCTTCGATGATGGCGGTCAATTATGTGGAAATGATGGGAAGTGACTTCTTTTCACTTCTAGTGTCGCGCAGGCTCGCTGGCGTGACTATGATTTTTGTCACGTTTTGGCGCGAAAAAGCCGTCAGGAGGCCTCCTGACGGCTGGCGAGAGAAAAATCGAGAGGGTCAGCTTGTTGCGGAGTCGCCCTCGACGGTTGGCGCGGCGGGTGCGTCTGCCACTGCTGCGGAGGGCGGGGGGGACGGTTGTTGGGGAGCTTCAGTCTGGGGTTCGATGTTTTGCTCCATTTTCGCGATGATTTCGCTGAGCTCCTCGTTCACCGACCGCAGGGTGTTGAGCAGGCCCGTCTTGAGATTCTCGGTTACGGGCGCGGTTTTGATCTCCTCAACTGTGGCCGCAGCCTTCTGCGCGACTTCTTGGGTCACCTGAGAGTCACGGGCCTTGACGACGACTTCGTTGACCTCTTCGATGACGGTCTGCGCACTGGTAGCGACCTCTTTGCGGATCTCTTGCAACTGAGGCGATTGCAGCGCCTCTTTGATCAGTTCGCTGAAGTTGCGGCCCAGCCGGGTGAGCTCCTCGGCGAAAGAGCCTTTGGTCGATTGCGGGCCCTGGGCCCGGGGCGGTTCGGGTTGAGGTTGTTCAGCCTGGGGTTGTGTTTGTTGTTCGTCGGCCATTGTCACGTTCCTCCGTGGCGCGATGGAAAGATATCAATGTTTTCTAGCGCCTATACGTGGGAAGGGTAGAGCGGGTTTCAATTGCCTGGCGTCAGCGCAAAATCGAACTCGCCCACGCGTTGTGAATAGCCCGAAGCCGCGCCGCAAGCGTTGACGGTGGTGACGAGATAGAAATGCTGGGTCGCGGGGTCGCCCAAGCTGCCCGCATGGGTGTAGCTGGTTAATGTGGTCGTATCCAGGGGCGTGTCGTTGCGGGTGTCGGGCGCCAGATAGGGATCGGCGCTCTCCCACACCTGGTAGTGGTCGCTGGATGTGACCGCGCTCCAGCTCAGGTCAACGCCGTTGACAACGGCGTTGATGGCGATGTCCACCGTGGCCGGGGCGTTGAGGATCTGGCAAAGGCTGAAGCGGGTGTGCACCGGGTCATGGTCTGAGCTGCGATGCACGGTGGCGTCCTGAGGCGAGGTCGCGCCGGCGCTGAATATGCAACCGCTGCAGTTGTCTGTATCCATGTTGCCCACGTCAGGATAATCGGCGTTGATGTGGACCGCCCTCCCCGCCATGAAGTAGCCGTCCAGGCCCGCGGTGGCGATGAAATGGTCCAGCACCTCGCTTTCGCCGCTGAAGATGTAAGAGTAACGGTCGTTTTCGGGCACGTGGACCAGATAGAGGTTTACCAGGGGCTGACCGCCCACGTTGGTGTCGAACTGGGCCAGGGTGGAGGAGCCCAGGACATCGTTGAAATCGCCCAGGGCCACGGAATTGGGCCGGCCCGCGTCATATTCCTCTTGCATCAGGCTGACCACATGCTGGGCCTGAGCCTCGCGGCGGGGCAGGTTCACGCTCTCATCGCCCCGCTTCGATTTGAAGTGATTGACGATGACGGAGACATCCACCGACCGGTCGCCCGCGGCGTTCCTGAGGGTGAGCTGAGCCAGATAGGGCGGGCGATTGAACAGGGGATAGGTTCCGCTGGCGCAGGGATTGGCCACCGCGCGGCCATAGGTGTTATCCGCGTTGCTGTAATTCACGCCGTAATCGGTGGCGGTGCATCCTTGTTTCTGATAGCTGGCGTTCAATGTGACCCGGGCTGGGTCGTAGAGGATGCCCGTGGTGATATCGCGCGGGTCGACGCTCTCATAGTAGTCGTAGGCGTAGCCAATCCCGCCCTGGGCGCTGATGGCCGCCACCAAATCATCCCACACCGGGTCCTTGCCCTCCACCTCCTGCACGCCGATGACGGCACAGTTGGCCAAGCTGGTGGCAATGGCCTTGGCCCGTTTCTCCAACATGCGGTTGTATTCGGTCACATCGGCCGGAACCCAGTCGCCCATGTCACCGTCGCCGTCGTCCACAGTATCGAACATGTTCTCGATGTTGAAGGTGCACAAGGTGAATTCCTCATCCCCGGCCGCGGTTTCTGCATCCTCGCCGTCCACGTCATCAGTGACGGTGAGGCTCTGCGTCATCTGGCCGTCGATCATGAGCGTGTATTTATCGAACTGGTAGCCCAGGACGCCTACGAGGTCGGTGGCTGCGATATGGTCGCCAAAGTCCACATCGGGCAGGTCTTTGTTGAAGGCGCCCGAGATGTAGTTCATGCCCTGATAACCGGGGTAATCGGCCTCGAAAACCCGCTGGCCGTAGATGCTGCTGCTTTGGTCCACGAAGGCGATCTCGGGATCGCCCGCGGGATGATCGGAGACGAAGCGTTTGGTAGGGCCCACCACAAAGCCGTTGAAGCTCATCTGCACCCGCATGCCCTCATAGCGCTCATACAGGGCCATGGGATCAGCGTTGGGGTCGGCGATGGGCGCGATGGTCACGGGCGTGGGGAGCGTGCAGGAGCCGATGCGAGTGACTGAAAGCGGGTCGCTGCCGCTATGGGCGAATTCGGTGGTGTCGTAGTATTCGGTGACGTTGCCGCTGACGCGCACCAGATCGCCCGGCTGATAGTTGCTGGGATTGGTCCAGCCTTTGTAGAAGTAGGCGTAGATGCCATCGGAACTGGCGGGATCGCCATCGCCGTTGACGTCCTGGAAGTAGAAGCCGCGAGAAGTCACGCCCGTGATGCAGCCCTCGATGTTG
>CAZDCN010000104.1:0-6873 GCA_964503945.1 uncultured Caldilineales bacterium | reverse complement strand
ATTTGTGTCTTCTATCTGTGGTTCTCCCTATCTGTGGGTTATTTACGAAGCAGGCGCCATGAGCAGCAGCCCGCCGATAAGGATGAAAATATGGTCGCCAGGGGCAGGTTGCAAGTCGCAGGTGAAGTTGCGCAAGTTGACTTGCCACCTGCCACCTGCAAACCTGCTTTTCTTTGCCTCTTTTTCCCTTTGCGCCTCTGCGTCTTTGCGTGAGACATCCATATTTCGGAACTGTGGGTTAGGGGCGTTTTTCGGGGAAGAGGCCCAGGACGCCCTCCTCCGAGGCCTCGCACACGCCCCGTTCGGTGATGAGGGCGGTGACGTATTGGCGGGGGGTGACGTCGAAGCCGTAGTTGGTGGCGGGGCTGTCTTCGGGCGTGAGCAGCACTTTGACGATCTCGCCCTCATGCAAGCCCTGAATGTATTTCACTTCCTCTTCACCCCGCTCCTCGATGGGAATCTCCTTGACGCCGTCGCGGATGGTCCAATCGAAGGAGGAGGAGGGCAGGGCCACGTAGAAGGGGACGCCATTGTCGTGCGCGGCCAGGGCCTTGAGATAGGTGCCGATCTTGTTGGCCACGTCGCCGGTGTAGGTGGTGCGGTCGGTGCCGACGATGACCATGTCCACCAGGCCGTGCTGCATGAGATGCCCGCCTACGTTGTCCGCGATGACGGTGTGGGGCACGCCGTGCTGGCCTAACTCCCAGGCCGTCAGCCGGGCGCCCTGGTTCCGGGGCCGGGTCTCATCCACCCACACATGAACGGGGATGCCCCGGTTGTGGGCTTCGTAGATGGGCGCGGTGGCGGAGCCGAAATCGACGAAGGCCAGCCAGCCCGCGTTGCAGTGGGTGAGGATGTTCACGGGCTCGCCGCGCTTCTTTTTGCTGATCTCCTCGATGAGGCTTACGCCGTGGAGGCCGATGTTGCGGCAGGCGTCCGCGTCTTCATCTGCGATGGCCTGCGCGGTCTGGAATGCGACGGCGATCTTTTCATCGACGGAGGGGGCCTGGGCCATGGCGTTGAGTTGGCGATGGACGGCCCATTCCAGATTCACCGCGGTGGGGCGGGTGGCCTTCAACTTCTCTCCGGCCTCCGCCATGAACGCGGTGAACGCGTCGGGCGAATCCTGGGGAGCCTCCAGCGCGGCCAGATACATGCCGAAGCCCGCGGTCGCGCCCACCAGGCCCGCGCCGCGGATGTGCATCTCCTGGATGGCTCGGGCCGCCTCATCCACGTTGGTCAGGTCTTCGATGACGAATTTGTGGGGAAGAAAGCGCTGGTCGATGACCTGCACCACCCGATCATCATCCTCTTTCACCCAAATGGTGCGATAGTGTTTGCCGTGTACGTTCATGAAGCATTCCTGTGGAAGTGGTTGGGGGCAATCGATGCCTGCAGGGGATCAGTCGTGTTTGCGATAGTAGGTGATGGCCAGGGCGATGGCCAGCACCAGGCCTTTGATGATGTTCAGGGAATAGTAAGGCACGGACATCATGATGAGGCCGTTTTCCAGCAGCCCTACCAGGATGGCCCCCACCAGGGTGCCGATGGCGTTGGGCTTTTTGACGCCGGCCACGGAGAAGCCGATGAAGGCCGCGGCCACCGCGGGCATGAGGTAGCCGGCACCGGCGTTGATCTGGGCGGAGCCGATGCGCGCGCCCAGCATGATGCCTCCCATGGCCGCCAGCAGGGTGGAGAGGAAATAGGCCAGGGTGCGATAGCGGTTGACGGGGATGCCGGAGAGGCGGGCGGCTTCGCGATTGCCGCCCACGATGTAGAGATAGCGACCATGCTTGGTGTAGGTGAGGAAGATGTGGATGACGGCCACGATGACCAGCATGATGATGATAATGTAGGGCGATTGGCCGATGAGCCGGAATTCCGGGGGGATGGTTCCCGTGGTGGGGGTGCCGTCCAGGCGGGGCATGCCCTGGCTGATGGAGCCGCCGCCGGTGTAGGTCATGGCCACGCCCTCAAAGATAAACATGGTCGCCAGGGTGGCCAGCAGGTCGTAGATGCGCAGCTTGACGATGAGGAAGGAGTTCACCACCGCCACGATCAGGGTCACCAGCAAGGTGACGAGGATGGCGGGGATGGTCCCCCAGCCGTACCACACGAAGAAGGACATGATCAGCGCCACCGCGAAGGTGGCCACGGAGCCCACCGAGAGGTCGAAACCATCCACGGTCAGGGAGACGGTGATGCCGGTGGCGATGACGGTGACGATGGCGATGCTGCGCATGATGGTCACCATATTCGATGGGGTGCGGAAGGAGGGCATGGTGACCGAGAAGAAGACCAGCAGCACGAAAATGGTGATGATGGTTCCCCATTTGCTGAAGAAGGCGACCGGGCCGGCGTACCAGGCCTGTTTTTGAGTGGTTTCAGTGGCAGACGTCATGGATTATTGACCTCCGGCGGAATAATAGAGGATGGCTTCCTCGGTGGCTTCCGAGGTCTTGAATTCTTTGACGATGGCGTAGTCGTACATGACGTAGATGCGGTCGGAGATATCCAGGATCTCGGGGATCTCGCTGGATGCGTAGATGATCCCCTTGCCCTGCTTGGCCAGCTCGCCGATGAGTTGGAAGATGTCATGTTTTGCGCCCACGTCGACGCCCTTGGTGGGTTCATCGAAGATATAAACTTCGGCGTCGGCGATGAGCCATTTGCCTACCGCGACTTTTTGCTGATTGCCGCCCGAAAGATAGGCGACTTTCTGATTTTCGCTGGGGGTGCGGATGCCCAGGTCGTCGATGACTTGGCGGGCCGCGGCCCGTTCGGCCCGGGTGTCCACAAAGGCGGGGCCGCGGGTGAATCGACTCAGGCTGGGAAGGGTGAGGTTGACGAACACCGGTTCATCCACCAGCACGCCTTCCTTGCGGCGCTCCTCGGGCACCAGGGCCACCCGTTGGCTCACCGCAGCGTGGGGGGAGTTGATGGTCAGGGGCTTGCCGTGAAGCAAAATCTCTCCCGATTTGACGGGATAGGCGCCGAACAGGGTTTTGCACAGTTCCGTCTTGCCCGCGCCCACCAATCCGGTGACGCCGACGATCTCCCCCGCCCGCACGGTAAAGCTGACATCCCGCACCCGGCCATACTCCTCATACAGATGCTTCACCTCGAAGATCACATCGCCGATGGGGACATGGGCTTTGGGATAGGTTTCCTCGAACCGCTGTCCCAACATAAGCTCCACCAACTTCTGTTGGGTGAGTTGATCGACGGTCGTCTCGGCGACCACCTGGCCATCCCGAAGGATGGTGATGGTTTCACAGATTTCAAAAATTTCCGGCAAACGGTGGGAGATGAACACGATTCCCACGTTTTGATTTTTTGCCAGATCGCGCATCAAGCGAAACAATTCTTCGGTTTCCGTCTGGCTCAAGGGCGCGGTGGGCTCGTCCAGCACCAGGAAGTTGGTGTTGGTGGCCAACGCCCGGGCGATGAGCACCATCTGCTTTTGCGCCAGACTCAGGTCTTGCACCAGCTTACGGGTGTCGAGATCGATGCCCACAAGCTTCATCACCTCGCGCGCCCGACGGTGGATATGGCCCCAGCGGATAAAATGCTTCCCCTTCATCTCGTTGGCCATCATATCCAACATGATGTTTTCGGCCACCGTCAGGTAGGGAATCAGCGCGGTGTCCACTTCCTGATACACCACGTCGATGCCCAATTCCTTGGCGTCGTGGGGGTTGCGGATATTCACATGTTTCCCATCGAAGAAAATCTCACCATCATAATGCCCATACGCCCCGCCCAAAATCTTCATGAGCGTCGATTTCCCAGCGCCGTTGGCTCCCACCAAGGCGTGGATCTCGCCACTCTGCACGGCGAAATCCACCTGGTCCAGGGCCTTGACGCCCGGGAATTCGATGGATATCCCCTTCATCTCCAGGATGTGTTTGGATTCCATGCCTGGCTGCCTCCTGCTCTGCAAACAGGGAGGCGACCATCCCCGCCCGAGGACGGAGATGGCCACCTGATGGCCTGATGAGTTTCAATCAGGATGCTGAGGCGTTATTTGCCATGGACGGCGCGCAGCTTGTCCATCCAGGGTTCGTTGAACGCGGTGGTGTCGCCCCAGCCCGGAATGACTTCATTCAGGGTCTGCATGGTGGTGTCGGGCTTGAGGTCGCTCTGGCGGATGAGTTTGGCTTCCAGGTCGTATTCGTCGGGGGTCTCTTCGCCCGCGAACTTCTTGGCCAGCAAGCGCATGTCCACGATGCCGATGAGTTTGGGGTCCACCGCGGCCGTGGCAATCCACACGCTGCCGGGCTCGCGCATGAGGTTGATGTCCTGGTTGGAGATGTCGATGGAGATGAGTTTGATGTCGGTGCGGCCCGCGTCCTTCAGGGCGGTGTACGCGCCCTTGGCCATCTCATCCCAGGAACCCCAGATGGCGTCGATCTCACCTTCGGGGTATTTGGGCAGCACGGCGCCCACCTTGGCGGCGATGTCCCCCTGCACATCCTGGAAGTTGGTGGGGCCAATGGTTTCCAGGGTGATCAGGTGGCCCTCCTCTTCCAGGGGCTTATAGACGGTCTCGCGGCGGTCCAGGGGCGGCACGCCGGGGCCCCACCACAGTTTGATGATGCGGGCGGGATCCGCGACCTCGTTGATGACGCCCAGGGAGAGCCGGGCCAGGGCGAAGTCGTCCTGGAAGGTGCGGGTGATCTCGGGCAGGCCTTGGCCGTCTTTTTCGATGACGGTGTCGAAGGTGACGACCTTGATGCCCTTGTCCACGGCCGGCTTCAGCATGTCGTAGGAGTAGTCCTTCTTGCCGTGGGAGATGATGAGGCCGTCGTAGCCTTTGGCGATGGCCTGGGCCACCAGCTCCTGGAACTTGGCGTCGTCGTTGTCGGCGATGAAGGTGTCCACCTTGAAGCCGAAGGATTCGCCCTCGGTGCGGGCGCCGTCCAGGAACTGTTTGGTGTGGTCATCCGAAGGGAGGTTGCGGATGACCGCGACCTTGAGTTGCTTGCCGCTGGTGAAGATCTCGGGCACGCCTTCCAGGTCGGCAGCGGGCGCGGATTCTTCCTGCTTGGGCTGCTCCTGGGCGGGGGCCTGGGTGGGCTGGGCTTGCTGGGAGCAGGCGGTTAGGGCCGCGGCCAGCAACAACGCGAGGGTGAGGAGGATGACAAACTTCTTCACGGTGATGCTCCTATAGACTGAGAAAAGGGATGAGGATGAGAGACGGAAATTCAGAAGTGGTCGGTGTTGAGAAAGGGAATGCGGGAATGGTTATGACGGTTTTTGCCTCCTTACTTTAGAAATCACAACGTTTTTTGACTGTGAATAAGCGCTTTCCAGATTTTATTTTCGTTTTCGGTGGTGAGGGGCAGCATGCGCATGGAGAGGATGACATAAAGCGCGTCCACCAGCGTCATCTGGGCGATGCGCGAGGCAATGGTTTCGGCTCGCGTTTCTCTAGAAACCGTGACCAGGGTGACATCCGCGTATTTCGTGATGGGCGAACCCGCGGCGCCGGTGATGACAATGGTTTTCGCTCCGTTCCGCTTGGCCTCGGCCATGGTCATCACGGGATCGGTCGAGCTGCCCGATTGTGAAATGCCGATGACGACGTCGCCTGGCCCCACCAGCGCGGTCTCCATGATCTGAAGGTAGGAATCTGTCTGGGGACGCACGTTGAATCCCAGTCGAAAGAGCATGTGATACATGTCTTGGACGATGGGGCCCGACGTGCCCACGCCGATGATCAGAATCTGGTTAGCCGATTCCAATATGTCGGCTGCTTGTTCCAGAGCGGCTCCTTCCAGGACTTCCATCGTATCTTGCAACGCCCGCATATTCGAGAGAAAAACCTTGCGCGCGATGGTTAGGGCGTCGTCCTGCTCGGAGATGTCGTCGTGCACCAGTTGCGTGGGCGTGGCCAGGTCCTGGACGATGCTCAACTTCATGTCGGTGTATCCCTGAAACCCCACTGCGCGGCAAAACCGCAAGACTGTCGTATCGCTGACCCCGCATTCCCGGGCCACCTGAGCCATGGAGAGATGCATCACCTTGTCGGCATGTTGCAACACCCATTCCGCCACTTTTTGCTCGGCCGCGGCGAGCGCAGGCAACCGGCTGCGGATACGCGCGAGGGAACTGGCTGAGAGATTCAACGTAGTTTCTTTCCGATCGCCGGTTGTGGCTGTCATTTTCTCTCGGTAGAGTTGTTGTGGTGCTGCGTTTTGCCGACTATGAGTTGTGGTAATGCCACATTATAACAAAAATGACGGGGCGTGTCAATAGGATCCCGCGGCCCGAACTCGCGACCGGCCATCGCCCGTCAGGAAGAAGATCGCGGCCCATGGCGGGCGTCAGCGGCATCTTTTTGGCTGTAATGGTGTTATTTAGGGTGGAGGTAGTCAGTTGATGCGCTACGCGTTCATTCTCCTGTCCCTGACGCTGCTTCTGGCCGCGTGCGGCTCGCCCGCCCCCGACACATCGAAAGAAGGGTTTTACGCGGTTCCCGTCAACGCCTAAACCTTTCTAGAGGATGACGAACTGCGCGTGGCCGCGGGCAACCTGGACCATGCAACCTTTGAAGACGATCAGGGGCGTCAGGTCTGCGATTTTCGCGTGGACCTGTGGTTCTTCTTGCGGGACGCGCCCGAGCATGACCGGATCGTTCGGGTCCACGAAGGCCAGTTCGTCGAGATTCCAGACTACCGCATTCGGGTGGCGGAGATCAACCCCAGCGATAAAGTCATCGTATTTTCCATTGCCAGGACGCGCCCATGAATGACATGATTCCCAGTCAATCCGATCCCCGTCCTACAACCAACGCCGCGCCCTCCGCCCGCGTGGGGCTCTATCTCGCCCTGGGCGGCGTCGCTCTGATCCTGGCCGGGCTTCTCATGT
>CAZDCN010000103.1:944-6884 GCA_964503945.1 uncultured Caldilineales bacterium | reverse complement strand
CTCAGCCTGGGTTGGCGGTCTCTTGTCGCGTACCGTCAGGCGCGTTAGCAGTTACAGATGAGCGTTCCAAAATCCTATTCTAACCGGGAGCGGATGAGATCTCCAAGTCTCATCCGACGGGCAATGTGGGCTCGATTACGCAGCCTGCCGGGCTGCGCTCCATCGCCACACCGCGTAAGCTCCGGCCAGGGTGGCGGTGGCCCCCAACACCGCGGCCGAGGCCGCGATCCAGGGCAGACGAAGGCGCTTGTCGGTGGCCGGGATGTGCAGTTTCCGATAATTGCCCTCGCGTTGCGCTGTCTCCACGAGCTGCGCGCGCAATCCGGTCTTGAAGGCTAGATCGGGCGTCACCGGGCGGAGCGCGTCCTGAAGCTCGTTGATCAATTCGAAGATCGCGGCTTCTTCGGGAAGCACGGGGTTCACCACCAGGCGCGCCTTGGCCTCACCCTCGTTCTGGAGGACGCGGGTGTAGAGGTCCAGCCGGTCGGGGGATGGTTCTTGAGACATGAAAATTACTCCGTTGGATAACCGACAATGCCGATGGTTCCTGGCCCGAGGTGTGAGGCCACGGAAATGGAAAGGGTGGTGATCCAAAAGGTTTGAGGATGAAAGGCGTTGAGGACCAATTTTTGAAAGAAAGCCAGGTCATCGGGGGCCTGGGCGTGGACGATGGCGATGTTGACCGGGCCTTGGCCCAGCCGCGTCTGCATCATCTGCACCATTTTAGCCAGCGCCTTTTTGCGACTCCGGGCTCGTTCGCTGGCGATGAGCTCGCCCTGAGTGAGGACGACAATGGGGACGATGTGCAGCATGGAGGCCAGGAATGCGCCCAGAGCGCTGACCCGGCCGCTCATCCGGGCGAAAGTCAGGTCCTTGGGAGACAGCAGAATCTGCATGCGTTGGCGCAGCGTCGCCAGGCGTTGCAGAATGTCCTGCACCGAGGCTCCCGCGTCGATCATGCGGAAGGCTTCGTCGGCCATGAAGCCTGCGCCCGCGGAGCCGCCGCCCGAATCGAAGACATGCACCTCGATGGCGTCCCTCACCGCCTCTGCGCCCGCCAGCGCCGACCGATAGGTGCCGCTCAGTTTGGCCGTGACATGGAGGGAGATGAGGACATCGTATTGGTCTGTCAAGCGACGATAGAACTCCGCGAATTCCTGGGGATTGGGCTGGGAGGTCTTGGGGACGACGCCTTCCCGGAGCACCCGGGCGTAAAACGCCTCCTCGGTGATGGCCACGCCCTCCCGCAGGGTTTCATCCTGAAAATGAATGTGGACCGGGATGATGTGAAGTCGGTCTCGGTATGGCCAATCTGGGGGAAAATCGCAGGTGGAATCGGCGACTACGCCAATACGGGGTTGAGACATCGATCATCAAAAACTTACACCAGGTGACGCTTTTGCAAATCCGCGCGCAAACTCCTGAGGGTGCGATGGTAGAGGGACTTGATGGAGGATTCGGAACGGCCCATGATCTGCCCGATCTGAGCGTTGGGCAGCCTGTCCACGAACTTGAGAATCAACAATTGCTGGCGGTCTTCGGGCAGATCCCGGATGGCGTCCAGCAAGAGGGACTGCATCTCCTGTTTTTCGACGATGATCCCCGGATTGGCGGCGCTGGGCGCGGCCGTGATCAGCTCATCGAGCTGCACCGATTTGCGGCGGGAATTGCTGCGGTGCCAGTTGGCCACCAGGTTGTGGGCGATGCGATAGAGCCAGGCGGAGAAGGGCAGGCCGCGCTCCTCATAGCTGTCGATCTTGCGCAAGGCCCGAAAGAAGGTGCGCGCGGTCAGGTCTTCCGCTTCGGATGGATCGCTCACCCGATAGAAGATGTAGTTGTAGATTTTATCGACGTAGCGCTCGTAAAGCTCGCCAAACGCCTCGGGGTCCTCTTTGGCGAGTTGAACCAGCGCGGCGTCGCTGAGGGAGGAATAGTTGGTGGTCACGGGCTTGAAGGAAGGGAGCACATGACCGCCCGGCGTTCATAGAAACACCGAAGCGGGAAGATGGTCGCGAATTGGACGCAATGCTATTCTAGCATCTACCGCAAACCAGGCCCAAAGCGTTGTCAACCAGGCGCGCTTATGCTATCCTGTGCTGCATAGCCCTTGAGTCGCTGCTTTGTAAATAGACGTTGGCATCGTTTGCGAAAAGATTTTCGGCAACCACGTTGGCCGAGCTGGCTCATGACGTAAAACGTTATGCGTAAAACGTGATGACCTCACGCATCACGCATCACGCCTTACGCCTTACGCCTTACGCATTACGCATTACGACATTGCCGCGGCCCGTGAAACCTGCTTTGTGATGCAACATCGTTCACCATCAAAAAAACCACGGAGGAGAAAAGACACCCTATGGAATGTCCCCAACGACGCGTGGTCATCACCGGCATGGGGGTCGTCAGCGGCCTGGGATTGGACGCGCAGACGACCTGGGAGGGGATGCTGGCAGGACGCACCGGCGCCCGCTTCGTGCCCGAATACGCGGAGATGAACCTCCCCACCCAGATCGCGGTCACCATCCCCGATTTCGACGCCCAGGCCGTGGTGGGCCGCCGCGACGCCCGACGCCTGGGACGGCTCACCCATCTGGCCGTGGCTGCCACCGAGGAAGCCCTGGCCCAGGCTCAGCTCGACCTGGCGAAAGAGGACCCCACCCGGGTGGGCATCGAGATCGGCAGCGCGTTCGGCGCGCTGAATTTCGTGGAGGAGAACGCGATCGCCATCCGCGAACGAGGCCCCCGGGCCTTGAACCCGGCCAAAGCCCCCTCGGTGCTCATCACCACCACCCCCTGCTACCTGGGCATCCGTTACGGCATCAAAGGCCCGGTCAACTCCCCGGTGGTGGCCTGCGCCACGGGCGTGGTCAGCATCGGCGAAGCCGCGCGGCGCATCCAGCGCGGGGAGGCGGAAGTCATGCTGGCGGGAGGCACCGACTCCTATCTCACCCCCCTCATCATCACCTCCTTCAGCCGTCTGGGCGCGATGACCACCCGCAACCACGAGCCCGAGACCGCGTGCCGCCCCTTCGACCTCACCCGCGACGGCATGATCATCGGCGAAGGCGCAGCCGTGTTCATCCTGGAATCGCTGGATCATGCGCTCGCGCGCGGGGCCACCATCCTGGCCGAATATGGCGGCATGGGCTTCACCCTGGACGCGTACAACATGGCCGCGCCCCATCCCGAAGGGGACGGCGCGGCCCGGGCCATGAAACTGGCTCTAAACGAGGCCGAACTCCCCCCCGAGGCCATCGATTACATTTCCTCGCACGGCACGGGCACGAAATTGAACGACGCGGCCGAGACCAAAGCCATGAAAGCGGCCCTGGGCGAGCACGCCTACAACGTCCCCGCGCCCTCCATCAAACCCATGGTGGGCCACGCCATGGGCGCGTCGGGCGCGTTCGGCGTCTTCACCATCATCAAAGCTATCGAGACCGGCTGGACGCCCCCCACCATCAACTACACGACGCCCGACCCCGACTGCGACCTGGATTATGTGCCCAATGAGGCCCGCCAGCATCCTGTGGATGTGGGCATGGCCAACGCGTTCGGCTTCGGCGGCCAGAACGCATCCATCATCATCAAGCGCTATCGCGGCCAGGAATGATGGTCCGTTGACGCCGATGAAAACACAGCGGCCAATTTCGTAAGGCGTAATGCGTAATGCGTAAGGCGTAAGGCGTGATGTCATTATGTTTTAAACATCATGTTTTACGCATCACGTTTTACGCCTTACGTTTTGCGCCTTACGTTTTACGCATCACGTTTTACGTCATGCTCCCGTTCGGCAACATGGGCTTCGAGATGATCTCTCCAAGCCCCGTCACGCCAGTTTCGAAATAAAATGCGCATTCAATTGTTCGTCACCTGCCTCATCGACAACCTCTTCCCCGACATCGGGGAGGATGTGGTGACCGTGCTGGAGCGGGCAGGCGTGGAGGTGAACGTCCCGCCCGGCCAGACCTGTTGCGGCCAACCTGCGTTCAACGGCGGATTTCTGGACGAGGCCCGGGTCATGGCGTTGCACTTCCTCGATGTATTCGCAGACACCGAGGGTCCCATCGTGGCCCCCTCCGGCTCCTGCGCGGCCATGGTCATCCATCATTACCCCGAGCTTTTCGCGGATGACCCGGAGAACCTGGCCCGGGCCCAGGCCGTGGCCGCGCGGGTGCGGGAATTCAGCCAGTTTTTGGTGGATGATCTGGGATTGGAAAGCGTGGGGGGCGCGGCGGGCCGCTACGCGTACCATCCCTCCTGCCATCTCACCCGAGAGCTGGGCGTGCGAACTCAGCCCGAACGCCTGCTGGACGGCATTCCCGGCGCGGAGCGGGTGGAGCTGCCCGACGCGGAGGCCTGCTGCGGCTTCGGCGGGCTCTTCGCGGTGAAAATGCCCGAGGTCTCCACAGCCATGATGCACCACAAGCTGGAGACCATCGAAGCCAGCGGCGCGGAGGTGTGCGTCACCTGCGACGCGTCCTGCATGATGCATCTCAACGGCGGGCTCATCCAGCAGGGGAAGCCGCCCGTGGTGAAACACATCGCCCAGGTGCTGGCCCGCGAGGAGGGGTGAGCGGGCGAAGGGAGGGATGAGTTCACGCTTTAGCGTGGCCGCTCTATCGGCGCAGGTCGTGGGCGTTGACAAAAAGGGCCTCCCCCGTCGATGGAGGAGGCCCTTGAGCATGGCGGGCGTTTACGGCGTTCCGGGGATGAGCTGGAAGTCGAACTCGCCCACCCGGTTGGAGGGGCCGGACGCGCCGCCGTTGAGGTAGCCGCGTAGGACGTAGTAGTAGTTCTGGGCGGAAGAACCCACAGCGCCCGGGTCGAGATAAGTCATCTCGCCCGGCGTAGCCGGTTCTGTGCTGAGCAACGCGCCTTCACCCGCCGCGGGGTCGAAATAGGGCGATGTATCCCGCCAGACCTCATACGCGCTGTTGGGGTCCACATGCTGCCAGCGCAGCAACGCGTCCGAAGTTCCGCTCCGCTCGATGGTCACCGGATTGGGCGCGACCGCAGGGTCGCAGATGGGCGGTTGGCCGCTAAAGGGCGTATATTTCAGGGCCATGGTGTTGGTGACGGGCGAGGGATAGGTGAACCCGCTGCTGCCGTCCGAGTTCTCGATCCCCACCGCGGCGGTGCTGGGATCGCTCAGGCTTTGGTATTGGACCGTGATCGCGCCGTCGTTGTTATCCAGGATGATCTCAAAGGTTTCGGGATTGCCGTTGGGCCAGTGCTGCACCTGGTAGTACTCGATGACAAAGCGGCCATCTCCCAGGTCCTTGGTGTAGATGGCCCCCTGGTTGTTTTCGGGGTTCAGGTCCAGGCCCAGGGCGTAGACCGCGTTGTTGGGCGGCCCCTCGAAGGGGATGACGCCATGCAGCCGATCGTAGCCCGCGCCGAAGGAGATGAAGCCGTTGGAGCCGATGTACACATCGCTGTAAGTGTTGCCGTAGAAGGTGAAAGCGAAAGGCAAGGTCACCTGAACGCTGGCATCATCATTGAGCGCGTGGGCTGTGCCATCGGTGGCGTCGATCCAGCTATATTCGGCGGAGCACGTGTCGCCGCCATCGCCCAACAGGTAATCGGGCGCGGGGTCCAGGCTGAAGTTCTGGGTGGTAGGCCCCGTCACGTTTACGGTGGTCGTAGCTTTGGCGTAGCCCCGGGCCGAGACTTCGATGGTGCGATTGCCGTGGGGAACGTTGGCCAGCAGATAATCGCCCGTGCTGGTGGTGGTGTCTGTAATCCAGGAGGTGAAATCTTCCACCAGCTCCACCGAGGCGCCTTCGATGGCCGGGGCCGAGGCGCTGTTTTCCTCCACCACGCCCGAGACCGGATCGGTGGCCAGGGCGGTGAGTTGGATGTCTTGGGTGGTGGTGACGTCCTGAGCGACGCTGATGGTGACGGGAGTCGAAGCCGCGTAGCCGAACGCTTCGGCCT